>NZ_JBALWD010000035.1:0-44970 GCF_036960985.1 Sneathiella sp.
ATCAGTTCTGAAAATGACTAAATCTGATTTCTCCTCAGCCATAATCAAATCTGCAGCGCCCCGTGTTGCACTTCCACATGCTCCAAGTTTTGTACCATCTGGGTTCCAAAAAATTAGTCGAGCAGCTGCATCTTCACTGTCGATAAGAACCGCCAATTGATTAAAACCTATTCCTCTGTTCCTATCACCAAGTAATTTTGCCAGACGTGGACTGACTGGATTATTCTGCCCACGTGCGTCAATGAGAACGAAATGATCCCCGTTTGCGTGCATCTTTTGAAATTTAATTGAGCTCATGCTGTGAATGTATTCAGTTTAGACATCTTTTTCCATCAACTTTTGGGGTCATCTAACTGTACTCGAATTCAATGTTGTAAATTGATCCGAGCTTCACCGCGCTAAAGCGGCCCTTGGTGCGATCAGACCGAATGCCTCAAAAGTCCGCATAGCGAAACTTTGAACCATTCAAACGAATTTCCGCTTTGGGTCATTAGCAGACGTTCAGTAAGGTGTCTCCACACGTCCGTTAAGTGCCAAACGCAGACGCCGCCATGTTAGTGAAATCACTTAGACAGGCTCTCTCTTCTCTGCCACTATCGGGATATGGCAACTGATTACGAAGAGTTTTATCTAGAGAATCGACACGGGCTCGGTGAACCAACCAAAGAGTTCGTTACGTTCTTCAATTCATACGACAAGAAAGTCGCGCGGGTACTGGATGTCGGCTGTGGGCAGGGGCGCGACTCGCTGTTTATTGCACGGCTGGGACATCTTGTTACTGCTGTTGACCAATCACCCTCTGGCATTCGTGACCTCAACTTGGATGCAAATGCCGAGACCTTGGCGATTGCCGCCGAAACTGCTGACATTCGCGAGCACGTTTGGCCGGGGCCTTTTGATGTGATTGTTATCGACAGAACACTTCACATGCTTGGTGCCGAGGAGCGCTTAACTGTCCTACACGCGTTGCTGGTGGCAACAGCGCCCCAGTCCCACGTTTTAATAGCCGATGAACGCTCAAACATCCCCGCGTTCAAAGAAGTTTTCGAGAAATCCGGATGGATATGGACGCCTGTGCTCGAACGGCGAGGGTTTCTTTTCGTTCAGCGAACCTGACTGCCATGATGTCTGCTTCGGGTCATAAACTGACGTTGTTATGTCCCCGTCTTTCCCCGAATATTCTGGATTTACTCTAATACCGGACGTTATTGGCGCCGTAGAGCGAGTTTGAATACATGCTGGTTCTTCTCAAACAAAAAAGGAGAAGAACATGCGACTATTTAAAAAAGAGACCGCACGGCAGGTGCCTTGGAATAAGGGCAAGTTGACCGGGCAGAAACCACCTCTTCAGCTTAAACACGTTTGGGCAATCCGAACAACGTTGCAACTTAATAGGCGTATTCGCGATTTGGCTCTCTTCAATCTTGCTATTGATAGCAAACTTCGCGGATGCGACGTCGTAAGATTGAGGGTTGAGGATGTTGCCCCACATGGATATGCAATTGACCGTGCAATGGTACGTCAAAAGAAAACTGGACGGCCTGTCAAATTTGAAATTTCGGAGCAGACACGCCAGGCAATTGACAACTATCTTGAAACGAAGAAGATGGCGCTGAGTGATTTTCTATTTACTGGCCATTGCGGTGGCGACCGATGCTTAACGACCCGGCAATATGTTCGACTGGTTTCGCGCTGGATCGCACTTATCGGATTGGACCCGTCATTGTTTGGCACACATTCGATAAGGCGTACCAAGGCAACGCTCATTTACCGCAAGACAGGAAACCTTCGGGCGGTACAACTGCTATTGGGACACTCAAAAGTCGAAAGCACAGTCAGATATCTTGGTATTGAGGTCGATGATGCCCTTGCAATCGCTGAGCAGGTTGACGTCTGATATACTGGGGTAGAGCAGACATGTTCTGCCCCATTCAGCAAAGGTCTGCAAAGTGCCAGAAGCAGACATTCGTCTCAACTCGAATTTAGGCGGTGTCACATTAACTCGATACTAGGCTATTTCTGTCTTCTTCAGGAAATTAAGAACCCATTAAGTCTTTGAAATATAACAAATTATTTTTTTTAAAATTTCCGCGGTAGTACGTTTAATAACTTAATGTGACAACACCGCCCTATATGGTTAGATGATAAATGGTGGTAATCAACAAAATCCGATAGAAACGTGGACATAGGCGTTGCCTTTCTATATTTGCCCATCGACCTCAGCGTTTTGTAGGATTCTATGCTTAAAATTCAGAATGTGAGTAAGAGCTATGACACACCACAGGGAAAACTTACTGTCCTGAAGGGTGTTGGTTTAGAGCTTGCTGCGGGATCGAGTATGGCGCTCATGGGCGAGTCCGGGAGCGGGAAAAGTACGTTGCTGCATCTGATCGCCGGACTTGATCGTGTGGACGCTGGCAATATTTTCGTTCAGGGTCAGAATATCACGAGATTTTCCGAGACTGAGCGCGCCAGCCTCCGACTAAACGATTTCGGAATTATATTTCAGCAATTTAATCTGGTCCCGAGCCTGAAGGTCAAAGATAATATGGCGTTTCAGGCGCGATTGGCGGGTCGGTATGACCCTGAATGGCAGTCAGAACTTGTTTCCCGGCTTGGGCTGGAAACATTGATGGACCGGTATCTGGAACAGCTTTCCGGAGGGCAACAGCAGCGGGTGGCGATCGGACGCGCGTTTGCCGGCAAACCGTCTTTGCTGCTGGCCGACGAGCCGACGGGCAATCTGGATGAGAGCACGGCAAATGAAGTACTCGCGCTGGCAATGGATCTGGTGAAGCGCACAGGCGCGAGTTTTCTGATGGTAACCCATAGCGCGCATTTTGCCTCCTTTCTCGATCGTCAGGTCACGCTGAGGGCAGGTCGGTTGACATGAGGCAAATAATTTGGGTGTTGGTGAGCCTTCTCAGTCACTGGCGGAGATTTCCCGGTCAATTTGTGACATTACTGATTGGACTTGCTACGGCGACCGCCCTTTGGAGCGGCGTGCAAGCGCTGAACCAGCAAGCCCGTATCAGCTACGACCGGGCAGCTCTGAATATGGGAGGCGAGCAGACGGCCTTTCTGGCGGCAACAGATGGTTCGAAATTCCAGCAATCGACATTTGTTGATCTTCGCAAAGCGGGCTGGGTAGTCTCACCAGTCTTGGAAGGTCGGCTTGAAATCTCTGGTGTCTTGTTCGACATTATTGGCATCGAGCCCGTTTCCATGATGCAGATGTCTGACCAATTGGGGTTTGGCGATGCCGGTGGCTCTGCCATAGACTTTATGACGCCGCCGGGCCTTACCTTTATCTCCGTCGAGACGCTTAAGGCGTATGGATTTTCCGAAGGCGAGAGACTTTCTTCGGAAACAGGAGTGCAATTACCTCCTCTGATCGTTCGGCCAGGTCTCCCACCCGGGGTGTTGATGGTGGATATTGGCATTGCGCAAGGTATCTTAGATGCTCCGGAACTGGCATCTCGCCTTCTGATTGATCCGCGTGCGTCACAGCGAAGGTCGCCCTTGTTTGAAGTTGTTGGCGATCAATTGAAGCAATATCGGCCAGAGAGTAAAGGGGATTTTGAACGGCTAACGGACAGCTTTCATCTGAATTTGACGGCCTTCGGTTTCCTCTCCTTTTTTGTTGGCATATTTATCGTTTATTCGGCGATTGGTCTCGCTTTCGAACAGCGTAGACCCATGATACGTACATTGCGGTCCTGCGGCGTTTCCATGCGATTGCTCATATCTACCCTTTTGATTGAGCTTATGGTCTTTGCAGTCTTTGCGGGCATCCTTGGTGTTATCCTTGGATATGCTATTGCCGCCACCTTGTTGCCGGATGTCGCCGCCAGTATTCGTGGGCTATATGGCGCGCGGATCAGTGGTGAGCTATCCCTCGATCATTCCTGGTGGATTTTAGGCATCGCGATGAGCGTATTCGGTGCGCTTGTCGCCGCAGGCGGCGGCCTTTGGAAAGTCTACCGTCTGCCGCTGCTGTCCTCCGCCCTGCCGGGCGCATGGCATACGGCGGAGCAAAAATGGCTACGCGTGCAATCGGCTGTTGCGGGCCTATTGCTTCTGCTATTCGTCGTGACCCTTACCTTGGGAGAAGGGCTTGTCGCCGGATTTGTCATGATGGGCTCTTTGTTATTGGGATGTGCCTTGCTTCAGCCGGCAATCTTATCGCTGATACTGGGTTACGGTGAAACTTCGGCCAAGGGCCCGATGGTGAAATGGTTTTGGGCTGACAGTCGGCAGCAACTTCCTGGTCTGTCTTTCGCCCTTATGGCGCTGCTGCTGGCACTCAGTGTCAATATTGGTGTCGGCTCGATGGTGGAAAGCTTTCGCCATACCTTTATCCATTGGCTGGACCAGCGTTTAGCTCCGGAAATCTATTTTAACGCCCAAAATGAGGAGCAGGCGCTGGACATAAAATCCTGGTTGGAAAGCCGAGACGATGTCACGGCCGTCCTGCCCATTCGAAATATCGAGATACGCTTTCAAGACTGGCCGACCCAGATATATGGCTTTCAAGACCATGTGACCTATCGTGACAACTGGCCGCTTCTTGAAGCCACATCCGATATTTGGGTGGCCATAAAAACTGGCGACGCGGCCCTTATCAGCGAGCAACTGGCGAGACGTTTTAACCTCACATTGGGATCAGAGATTGAGATCGTGGCACCCTCGGGGGTCTGGGAATTGACCGTTGCTGGCATTTTCTCGGACTATGGGAATTCGAAGGGTCTGATTATGACAAATGTCGACGCTTTTCTATCGCGCTGGCCAGATGTGGCAAAAACCCGGCATGGCGTTCGGGTTGACCCGCAGTCCAAGACAACCGTCCTTAAAGAACTTGAGGCACGCTTTGATCTTCCCAACAGCCGCCTGGTAGACCAGGACACGTTAAAAGCACGGGCGTCGACAGTCTTTGAACGTACTTTCGCTATTACGGCATCCCTCAATACTTTGACGTTCGGCGTTGCCGGTATCGCAATGCTCTGTAGTTTGCTGACATTAAGCAGAAGCCGCTTGCCCCAGCTTGCTCCGTTATGGGCGATCGGTATTACGCGCCATCGTCTGGCATGGATAGAGTTGGCGAAGTCCATGTTGTTGGCTTTGCTGACGGCCGTGTTGGCGCTTCCTCTAGGCCTTCTGCTGACCTGGTGCCTTGTTGCCGTCATTAATGTCCAGGCATTTGGATGGCGTTTACCTTTTCAACTGTTTCCGACACAGTGGGCGCTGCTTTTGGCGATGACCCTCATAGTTGCCCTTCTAGCTACAATTTATCCTGTGCTTCAATTGCGCCGCATGCCGCCTCAACGTTTATTGAAAGTTTTTTCCGATGAGCGCTAAAGGCAGGAATTTTTGGCTCGTGTTGCTATTGGCTACGGCATGTCTGATGTTGCTGCTTGGCATCCGGCATATCGGGGCGCAAGGATTTGCCGGATTGGGAAAGGAAGGTGAGGGATATGGGCAGGTGGTGCCCGGAACGGCGATAACTTTCCCCCAAGACCTTGGGCCACACCCTGAATTTCGTATCGAATGGTGGTATGTCACAGCCAACCTCCAGGATAAATCCGGGAACCATTATGGTATTCAATGGACATTGTTTCGTCAGGCCATGGCGCCAGGACCGGAGGGTCTCGGCTGGACAAATCAACAAATCTGGATGGCCCATGCGGCAGTTACAAGTAAAGATCAGCATCATACTCGCGAGATTTTTGCCCGCGGCGGCACAGGACAAGCCAATGTAACGGCTTCACCGTTTCATGCCTGGATCGATAATTGGAATTTGAAAACAGTGGGGACAGACACCGAAAATCAAGACAACAGTCTAGCGTTGAATGCCTCGGGCAATAATTTTGCGTATGACCTTTCTCTAAGCTCAGCCGCGAGGCGGGCCCTCCATGGAGATAACGGCTTCAGCAGAAAATCTGATCGGGGACAAGCCTCCCATTATTTTAGCGCCCCGTTTCTTGAGGTGAACGGGACAATAACGCTTGCAGGCAAGCCCGTCGAGGTGACCGGCTCAGGATGGTTGGATCGGGAATGGAGCAGTCAGCCTTTGTCGCCGGATCAGACAGGCTGGGACTGGTTTTCGCTTCATCTTGAGGGGGGTGAAAAGGTCATGCTTTTTCGGTTGCGCCATACCGATAAAACGGCCTTTTATTCTGGCACATGGGTGAGCGCCAACGGTGAAGTCGAGCCGCTTGTCGACGGTGATATTATTTTCGATCCAGTTGAAAAATCAACAATCTCTGGCCGATCCGTTCCGACGGAGTGGATTATAAAAATAAATTCAAAAAACCTTTCCATACAAACAACTCCGCTAAATGCAAATAGCTGGATGGAATCTCGCTTTCCGTATTGGGAAGGTCCCATCTGGTTCACAGGCAGTCATCAGGGTAGAGGGTATCTCGAAATGACAGGCTACTGAATGGCGCTGTCATCTATGGACGCCTCCTAAATTGCAAGAGATTTCTGATCTTGGCTTCGCCTAAATCCTGCATAATAATGCTAAGCAGAGACGAGTTTGAATTAGCCGGACTGAATCTCAAAATTCTTTAATAGTGCTCGGCCGTGTTTTATTCGACGGAATAAAACCGGAGCGTTCCGCGTCTCGTGGTTCCCTGACCCAAACCTCTCGATTTGGGTGGATGCCGCCACCACGCGATGCGGGAACAGCAGAGTGACGCGCACGTTGTAAAAGGCGCGTGTCCGCGATCCCACAAGAAGGATGAGTACCGCCATTACCAGCGGTTTCTTTCTCCCAATTAGCTTTGCGCTTCGCAAGCGTATCTGGATCATCAAGCGCTGTGCAAGTTAATTCATTTGTATTCAGGTCTGCGACAATTTCATCCCCATCTTCAATGAACGCGATTGGACCCCCAAGAGCCGCTTCAGGCCCCACATGTCCAATCACCAACCCAACGGACCCTCCAGAGAAACGAGCATCAGTCATCAAAGCAATCACAATGCCCCTCTCGCGGCAAAGGGTCGTAATGCGTGCCGTCGGATCGAGCATCTCCGGCATACCTGGTGAGCCACTGGGCCCTTCGTAGCGAACTATGACCATATCGTTATTTTGAAAGCTCCCAGGTGTTTCATCAAGCGCCTTCAGAAGGTCACTTTGTCCATTGAAAATACATGCTTTACCGCGGAATAGATTGTCGCCCAGTCCACCCTCGACGCCCGCAAGCTTCAATATTGCTGAAAAATCTGGTGACAGATTACCGCTCAGCAAGCGCAAGCCACCGGTTGGTTTGTAGGGATTTTCAACTGTGTAGACCACCTTGCCGTCCGGGTTTGGTGTATTGAGCCGGTTGACCTGCGCACTTAGGGTTTCCCCTGTGCACGTCATAACGTCTCCATTAAGCAAGCCCATTTCCAGAAGTTCGCGCACAATCACTTGAACGCCACCAACTTGATCGATATCGACCATGGAGTATTTGCCATACGGCCGGGCGTCTGTGAGGACAGGCACGACATATTGCGAGAGATGATTGAATTCTTCTGGTGTCATAACGTCTTTCCAAAAGTTCTCATATCCTGCGGCACGTGCAATTTCAGGCACGTGCAATACGACATTGGTAGAACCACCCACAGCCAGTGCGACAATCAAGGCATTGCGCAAAGAGTCGCGAACAACGATGTCGCGGGGCTTCAAATCCATCTCAATCAACTGCGCTAAGTAATGGACGAGCTCGTCTGGAAATTCATTGAGACGTCTCGGGTCATCGGAAGCCGGTGCCACCATGTGCAACGGTTGCATCCCTGCGACGCCGATAAATGTTTGCATGGTATTGTAGGTAAACATGCCACCGCAACTTCCAATACCAGGACATGCATGGCAAGCGATGTGATGGCGGTATTCTGGATCAGGATGGCCGGCGACCTCGTATGCACTAACGATGTCGATTGCACCGCCAGTTTTCGGATCAATTCCAGGATGGATTGGCCCGTCCGACATGATTATTGCTGGCTCATTATGTTCAAGCAGTGCGGCAAGAGTTCCTACTGGCGGTTTATCACATGCAACAACTGCGATGGTTCCTGCAAGACCACTCGCTTCAAGGTGTTCGCAAAGTGCATCGTTGGTGACTTCGCGGCCAATAAGCGAGTAGCGCATTTCGCGCGTCCCGTTTCGAATGCCGTCTGAAGTAGCGACCGTGTATTGAGGCTCGACAAGACGAAATTTCAATTGGTCGGGTTCAGTTCCAATTCGATCCCTAAGTCGTGCATGAATTGCATCAACTTTATCTGTGACGCCTAAATAGCATTGGCTATCGCCTTTAGTTCCCACCACGCCGACAGACGGCTCATGTATCAAGTCCGGGCTGGTTCCAAGTTCCTTTGCGAGGCCAATGGTTTGAGCTGAGCGCCCAGGATGGCGATCAATAAGAACGGATTTCGATTTTTTCATGGAAGTTCCTTAACGCAAAAAATAGACGAAACAGAGTTAAACTGGCATTGTCGCATTAACTTATTATTGCCACAAAATTTGGGAAAATACAATTTCGAGACTACAATTTTTCAATGACTTAAGGGATATTGAATTCCACCAATACATCAAATTTGGCCAATTATTCAGTTAATGTGGCAGCGCTATTTTTTTGGTTGAATGTCTGTTCTGGGCCACTTTCAGAAGTTTTTGTTGGTCTGAAATCACTTCCGCTTTTCCATGCTTTGCAGACATTAATGTCAAGCAAATCAACTTGCGGCCCGACAACGGAAGGAATTGAACTATCTTGATTTAACCTCTTTAGTACTAAAGGGAGACTTTACCTATGGAGCTCCATATACTAAATTTCGTCGCCTTTTCGAAAATTCTACAATTTCTTAAACTAGCTCATTTTTTTAGCCATGATTTCAGCGGCTTCTCTTAGAGGATCATCAGCAAGATGAGCATAGCGTTGGGTTGTCATGGGGTTTGTGTGCCCTAACAGGCGTCCTACGATCGCCAGGCTCATGCCACTGGAGACAAGTTGTGATGCATGAGTATGACGATTGTCATGGATGCGATAATCTTCAATTCCGGCAGATGACAGGACTGACCGCCAGAATCTTTTCAAATCAACAATTGGCTTTTGGGGATGTTTTCCTGGAAACAAAAAGTCTGATTGACTGCCGATTGTATCCCGATGCGCGACTAACAATTCCGTTGCCGCTCCGGAAAGGGGGAGGTGCTCCGTCCGCTTTTGCTTAGTGTGGTGGGAGGGTTTCACCCAAACACATCGTTCCAAGTCGAAGTCCGTCCATTTTGCCGTTAGGACCTCTCCAATTCTTGAACCCGTCAATAGCTGAAGCCGGATTGCATTCGCCGATATTTGGTTTGGATGGCTGTCGAGGGCAGTCGTCAGCTTTTTTAACTCGTTGTCTGACAGCCAGCGGTATCTCTTTTCCTCGTGAAACTTTTCTACGCCTTTGACAGGATTGTCACGGCGCCAGTTCCATTTTATTGAAAGTTCGAACATCTTCGATAAAAGGGAAAGCACCCGGTTGGCTTGATATGGCGTCGATTTGACGGAATTATGGAGTGCCTGGATATCACGATGCTCAATTTCAAAAACCTTGTGAGTGCCCAATGTAGGCAAAATAAATCTACTCAACATGGTTTTGTCATTTGCGACACTCTTAGGGCGCTTCTTCGGGATAGCGTGAAGCTCCAAATACTGTTCTGCCAGTTCATGTACGGTTGGGGATGACCTTACTGCTTTTGCTTCTGCTACCGGATCACCGCCACGGACGACATCAGACAAATATCCATTTGCCAGTTCACGCGCTTGATGAAGAGACATATGGGGGCCGTGTTTGCCGAGCGTTTTTCGTCGCGAACGCCCGGTTTGCCGATTGCGATATTGAACAACGTAGCTCTTTACACCTGACGGTTTTACTCTTACTCCAAAACCGGGCAGGGCATCGTCCCAGAATAATTTCTCGGCCAAGTCCGCCGTAAGTGTATCAATTGAATTTTTCGTTAGTTTTATTTTTGACATTGATGTCTATAACCTTGTCTCTAATCAATAGATAAGCGTAAGGTAAGCTTAAAATATCGTAAAAGAAAGAGATAGATGGTAGATTGATTTTGGTTAAGTGTTATAATTCATTGAAATATAACACTTTAACTCGACTAATAGTAATAGAGCGAAGCGGCTAGAAATAGTGACCGTACGACTCTTAATCAGCGGGTCACAGGTTCGAACCCTGTAGCGCCCACCATATATTTCAATAACTGAGAAGAAAACCATCAGTCCTATTTGCCTCGCAAAATAACGAACAGGGTGCACACTAAAAATCTCAATTGCGTTAGAACCCCAACATAGCTTGTCGCGTTCTTCAGAAGTAATAGATGGCTTATTTTGAAAAATTATCTACCCAGAGTGTTGCTATGAGATCTCTGTTACAAACCATTAAACTTGGAAGCAATATTGGAAGGCCATCGAGTTTATTATAGGGTCAACAGGGAATAGTTCCTCGGCCACGTTACTACTTTTGTTCTAAATTGTGACAAATTGACGGACAGGTCCACTTTATCTATTTTTAGCTGGATTTGGGGTATAGGTATGCTTACCTGCACCATATCAAAAGGAGATAATCATGATCACTGTGGAAAAAGAGAAGACGGGCAACATTCTGAGAGCTGAAGTCGCTGGCAAGATCGAAGTCGAAGATTGGGATAACGTCTTGAAAGCAATCGATCCCATTGTTGCGGAAAAAGGCACAGTTCGGTTATTTCTAGATGCGAGTGATTTTGCCGGTTGGAAAGACCTTGATGCGGCTCGCGCTCATTTCACCTTTGTTAAATTACATCATGAAAACGTCGATCGTATTGCGCTTATTGTGGATCATCATTGGCAAGGGTGGTTGGCGGGTATCGCGGAAATTTTCGTCGATACGGAAATTCGCACTTTTGAAGAAGATCAAAAAGAGGTTGCGGAAAGTTGGCTTTCCAATGATGAACAATCGTCTTTTTCGATTTTGGCGAGTGGTGTTCCCGATATTATTGGCCTCAAAATTAACGATAAACTTACAGGGGAAGATTATGAAAAATCGCTCCTTCCGTTGTTAAATGAATTGATTTCGCAACATGGAAAAATCAAGCTGTATGTAGATATGTCGGGTTTTAATGGTATGGAAATCTCGGCTTTCTGGCAGGATTTTAATTTTGGTATTCGTAACTGGAGTCATTTTGACAGGATGGCTGTTGTGGGCATGCGAGATTGGATGGAAGCGATGACGAAATTGATGTCAGCTATAATACCCGTTGAAATGAAGATGTTTGATGTGGATGAACGCGATGAAGCCTGGGACTGGATAAAGTCTTAAGAGTTCCAGGGATGGTTTAGTCAAGAGAGGTCAAAATTTTTGATTTTATGGCCTGAGAACACTTCGCGAACCTCTGCTAGGGTAATGGCTAGGTACTTAAATTGTGAAAAGGCACAACAATGATTAAAGCACTAACGTTTGATACTGGCGGAACAATCCTTGATTGGCATAAGGGCATATCGTCCGCATTGGCATCTGTCGGTCAAGAACATAATCTCGAGCGGGACTGGGCTGGAATTGCAAATGACTATAGAGGGCAGTCATTGAGGGCTATGGCGAATGCAGGATCGGATACACCCGCAGACTTCAACATTGATGATGTTCATCGCGACAAGCTCACGGAAATGGTAACGAAGTACGGCCTTGAGGCGTTCACAGCCAAGGACAAGGATAAAATTTGGCAAGCTTGGCATGAGCTTGATTGTTGGCCGGATTTTCCCGAACCCCTTCGACAAATGCGAGAAAATTTTGTTGTGGCCTCTTTCACCATCCTTTCCGTATCGCTGATTGTCGATACTGCTAAACGCAATGGTTTGAGCTGGGATGCCGTATTTTCTTGCGAAATGATTGGGCGTTACAAGTTGCTCCCCGTTGCCTATGAGCAAGTGGCAAAATGGCTCGTTCTCGATCCAAGCGAAGTTATGATGGTAGCTTGCCATAATATTGATTTGAACGCGGCGCGTGCTGTCGGATATAAGTCTGCATTTGTCCGCCGACCAGATGAATGGGGAACTGCCGGACCACCGGATCCCATTCCCGATGAGCATCATGATATTATTGCGGACGATTTTCCGGATCTCGTTAAACAGTTAGAGAGTTTCCGCGGTTAATCGAACAGGTGACAGGCGACGGCGACGTTGTCCGAAGTGTTTTGTAGTACTGGTCGATGCTCATAGCATTTCCCAAAAACTTTAGGGCAGCGCGGGTTAAACGGGCAGCCAGCCGGCGGATCCATGGGTGAGGGGAGCTCGCCTTTCAACACAATACGTTCGGAGATATGGTTTGGATCTGCAACAGGTGTTGCCGAGAGAAGGGCCTGTGTATAGGGGTGAGACGGGTTCGCAAAGACTTCGGCCGCAGGACCCTGTTCTACCGGACGCCCGAGATACATAACCATAACGGTGTCAGCGATATGACGAACAACAGACAAATCATGACTAATAAATAAATAGGCGAGGTTCATTCGTTCCTGAAGTTCGGTCAGTAGATTAAGAACCTGCGCCTGAATGGAAAGATCTAGGGCGGAAACCGGCTCGTCTAGAACCAGAATATCCGGCTCCAACATCAGCGCGCGAGCTATTGCGATGCGCTGGCGCTGGCCACCGGAAAACATATGAGGGTACCGATCGAAATGCTCGGGTCTTAATCCTACATTGGACATCATTTCTTGAGCTCGCGCCCGCCGTTCAGGGGCAGCTAACTTCGTGTTTACGAGCAAGGGCTCTTCCAGTGCTGCACCGACCCGCTGCCGTGGATTGAGGGAGCTGTAAGGATCCTGAAATACAATTTGGACTTTGGGGCGGAGATGGGCGAGTGCTTTCAAAGAAGCGGTCGCGATATCTTCTTCGCCGATAACCAAGGACCCACTAGTCGCTGGTTCTATCATTGTTACTAGCCGGGCCAATGTCGACTTCCCGCAGCCGCTTTCTCCCACAACCGCTAAAGTTTTTCCGCGTTGAAGCGTAAAGCTGGCGCCTGCAAGAGCTTTAAGGGAAAGGTTCGGTTTGAAGGCGCCGGTAGAAATCGGGTAGTGGCGCGCAAGATCCGTGGCGGTGAGGACAGTTTCACTATTCATGCGACAACCTCTTCTTTTCCTGGGTGACCAACAGGCTGTCCATCTTTAAGTGGATAATGACAAAGGGCGGAACCAAAATCGGACGTCGCAATTGCGGGCTTTTTAGCGCGGCATAGGGATGTTGCATAAGAGCATCGAGGTGAAAAGAGACAACCGTCCGGCCGATCAAATTGTCCGGGTACAACACCGGGAATTGACGCCAGCTTTTTGCCGACGGCGCGTTCTGGCAGGGCGGAAAGAAGCGCTTGGGTATAGGGATGATGGGGTTCCGCAAAAAGGCCTTGGACATCCTGCATTTCAATGCGCTGCCCGGCATACTGGACCGAAACTCGCTGAGCTGTTTCCGCCACGACGCCCATATCATGGGTGATCAAGACCAAGGCCATGCCTGTATCCTGTTGTAGCTTGAGAAGCAGGTCGATAATCTGAGCTTGAATTGTAACGTCAAGAGCGGTGGTCGGTTCATCAGCAATTAATAATTTTGGCTGGCAGGCAATGGCCATAGCAATCATGACCCGCTGGTTCATGCCGCCTGAGAGTTGATGGGGAAACGAGGACAGGCGTTTCTCTGGCGCCGGAATACCAACTTGCTCCAGCAGATTTATAACCCGCTCCTTTTTTTCGCGCCGGTTGAGTTTGAGATGTGCTTGAAGGGCTTCTCCCAGTTGAAATCCGATGGTAAAGCACGGGTTGAGGCTGGTCATCGGTTCTTGAAAGATCATGGCGATATCTTTGCCAATAATTTTTCGTCGTTCTTTTGGCGCCATATTGAGCATATCTTTGCCATCAACGGCCATGACATCTGCGGTGATTGTTGCTGTCCAAGGAAGAAGTCCCATAACCGCCAACATCGCCACGGATTTTCCAGATCCGGATTCGCCGACGACCGCCAAAACTTCACTTTTCTCCACCGTCAATGATACATTGTCCACGGCACGGAAATTTCCGTGCGCTGTTCGAAATTCAACACTCAGGTTTTTAATTTCCAGCAAGCTCATATCATGACCTCCGAAGCTTGGGATCTAGAGCATCGCGTACGCCGTCGCCCATCAGATTGATGGCGAGAACAGTAAGCAATATTGCAAAACCCGGCAATGTAACGACCCACCAGGCGCGCAGGATAAATTCACGCGCCTCGGCCAGCATCGTCCCCCATTCAGGCGTCGGCGGTTGGGCGCCCATGCCTAAAAAACCCAAAGCTGCGGCATCAAGGATTGCCGTAGAAAATGACAAAGCGCCTTGTACAATAAGAGGGGCGAGGCAATTGGGTAGAATAGTGTTGAACATCAGGCGCGGTGTTCTTACGCCAGCAACACGTGCCGCGGTTACATAGTCCTTCGATCGTTCGCCCATTACCGCTGCACGGGTCAGTCGCACATAATGCGGTTGTTGAACAATCGCGATGGCAATCATGGCATTGACTAAACTCGGGCCAAGGATGGCCACGAGTGCGAGTGCGAGAAGTAGGGCCGGGAACGAAAGAATTACGTCCATGACCCGCATGATCAACGTATCGACGATACCACCGACATAGCCGGAGATTAGCCCAACAATGATGCCGACACCCAAGGCCAGCGAGACCACGATACAGCCGACAAATAGTGAATAACGGCTGCCGTAGATAAGCCGGGAAAGCATGTCCCGGCCAACCGGATCTGTTCCAAGAATAAACTTCCAGGATCCACCTTCCTGCCAAACAGGCGGGACAAGCAGGGCGTCGCGATATTGTTCTATGGCGGTATGCGGTGCGATGACGTCTGCAAATATTGCAACAAGACAGATGAAGAGGAAAAACCACATGCCAGCAACGGCACCCTTGTTTTCCTTGAAATAATTCCAGAACTCAATCAGCAATGCCAGGCGCGTTGTTTTGCGATTGTCGAGTTCTTCTGGGATGGGCGCAAGTGTGTCTGTCATGTCAGCCTCCCGTATGCCGAATTTTTGGATTAATAAGCCCATACATCAAATCAACAATTAGATTGACGAGCATGACGATAGTCGCAATGAGCAGTAGCCCGCCTTGTACCGAGGGATAATCTCTCCGGAAAATGGAATCAACCATCCACTTACCAATACCTGGCCAGGAAAAAATGGTTTCCGTAAGAATAGCTCCGCCCAATAGAACGCCAACCTGAAGGCCAATGGTTGTAATAACGGGGATCAGCGCATTGCGGAGCGCATGGACACCGACAACTCTAGTTGGAGAGAGGCCTTTGGCTTTAGCCGTTCTTACATAGTCTTCGCCAAGTACTTCCAGCATCGCAGATCGTGTTTGGCGGGCGATAACAGCGAGAGGAATGGTTCCTAAGACAATAGTCGGTAAGATTAAATGCGAGACGGCGGAAGAAAAGGCGCCTTTTTGGCCCGATAATAGGCTGTCGATCAGCATAAACCCGGTGACTTGAGGAAAGTAGTAAATCAAAGAGATCCGCCCGGACACTGGGGTCCAGCCAAGAATTCCTGAAAACAGGATAATGAGCAGCAAACCCCACCAAAAAATTGGCATGGAATAACCAATCAGTGCTGTTCCCATGGCTGTATGGTCGAACCAGGTACTTCGTTTAACAGCAGCTATTGCACCGGCCGTAACACCAATAATTGTCGCAAATATTATCGAGCAGAGGGCTAGTTCAAAAGTCGCCGGGAAGAGTGTAAAAAACTCTTCAAGAACGGGCTTTTTGGTGATCAGCGAGTTTCCCAGGTCTCCTTGCATGACCCCGTAGACATACTCAAGGAACTGTTCCCATATTGGTCGACTGTAACCAAATTTTTCAAGGAGTTCCGCGTGGCGTTCTGGGGTCAACCCGCGTTCTCCAGCCATCAGAAGAACCGGATCGCCTGGAAGTAGCCGGATAAAACTGAACGCGGCTATGGTCACGCCTAAAAATGTTGGTATGAGAAGACCAACGCGTCTCAATATAAAATAAAACATGTGCTAACCGATATATGCTCTGCCACCAGTGATGAAATATACTGGTGGCAGAAATTGCGCCATTAACCGGCTGACTTAGTTGTCAATATCAACACCGTAGAAGACATGACCACCGAATGGATCGATTTTATAACCTTCGACTTCATTGCGCATTGCTTTAAAAACAAGAGAATGTGCAATTGTCGCCCAAGGAGCTTGTTCCTTGAAGACGACTTGCGCCTGCTCATAAAGTTTGGTGCGCTCTTCAACGTCAGAAGTGATTTTAGCTTTCTGAACTAGATCTTCAAATTCCTTGTTACACCATTGGGCACGGTTAGATCCGCCAACAGCGTCACAGCCGAGCAATACGGCCAGGAAGTTATCCGGGTCACCATTGTCTCCGGTCCAGCCGAGTAAGACAGCACCATCGCGGTCTAATTCTTTTGACCGTTTCAGATACTCGCCCCATTCATAGGAAACAATTTCAACGTCGACGCCGACTTCTTTAAAATCAGCTTGAAGGAGTTCCGCCATCCGGCGGGCATTCGGGTTATAAGGACGCTGAACTGGCATTGCCCAGATTTTCATTTTCAGGTCTTTAACACCGGCGTCGTCCAGCATCTTTTTGGCAGCAGCCGGATCATAACTGTCATCCTGTATCGCTTCATTGTAAGACCAGATGGTTGGTGGAATCGGGTTTTTGGCTGCCTTGCCTGCACCCTGGAAAACCGCATCCAGGATGGCTTGCTTATTGATGGATTTATTCAAAGCCTTCCGCACGTTTGGATTGTCGAACGGCGCAACTTGCGTGTTATAGGCGAGATATCCGACGTTCAGTCCTTCTTGCTCCGGAAGTTTCAAACGGCCATCGTCGCGAATGGCCTGTAAATCGGCTGGATTAGGATAGGGATTAAAATGGCATTCACCGGCGAGAAGACGCTGATGACGAACGGATGAATCAGGTGTGATCGCGAAAATCAGATCATCGATTTTTGTCCGGCCAGCCCAATAATCATCATGGGCCTTGTAGCGAATGACCGCATCCTTTTGATAGTTAACAAATTTGAAAGGGCCTGTACCAACCGGCTTCTGGTTGAGGTCTTCCATTTTGTCTGCCGCGACCAGTTGATCCGCATATTCCTTGGACATAATGGACGCGAAATCCATTCCCAGGTTTGCAATCATGGGTGCTTCTGGCCGGTTCAAAACGAACTTGACCGTATTGTCATCAACCGCGACAATATCCTTAAGCAGATCCGGCATGGACATGCTGTCAAAATACTCCCACGCCGTACCAGCTGTATACTGGTTCCAAGGATGATCTTTATCTAGCTGCCGCTTGAACGAGAAAACAACATCATCGGCATTCATATCACGGGTCGGTGTGAAAAATTCAGTCGTATGGAATTTAACACCTTTTCGAAGGTTGAATGTATATTCCAGCCCGTCGTCCGAAACCGACCAGCTTTCGGCAAGTCCGGGGCCAATTGACGTTGTACCAATTTTGAATTCTGCAAGTTTGTTATATACCTGCCGTGAAGAGGCATCAAAAGTTGTCCCAGCGGTATAAAGCGCTGGGTCAAAACCTTCCGGCGAGCCTTCTGAGCAATGAACAAGCGTTTTCGCCTGCACACTGCCAATCATCATCGCCGACGCCAACACAGCTGACAGCAATAGTTTTTTGGATCCCATTATTTCACTCCCTGATATTTAATGGATGATCTGAATCCTGTAAGTCCCTTTCAGATCAGGCAAAGACCTTACCTAATTATTTTGATGTTGGAAATAGCTATTAGTTTGTTTAGCTAAATTATTGTATTAAATAAGTATTTCGTAATTATTATTATTTTACGCTAGCGCTTTCCGCCGGCAAATATCTATCTATGAGAGGATAATCTTCCGTTAGAACTACCCGTCGAGGGATTCGGCGGCCTCTGCGGCAATTTCAAATGCTCTGAGTCTCGCTGTATGGTCAAATATCTGCGCGGTCAAAATAATTTCGTCAGCGGCTGTTTCTTTCTTGAAATTGATCAGGCTTGTTCGGACATCCTCCGGATCTCCAAGCGCTGTATAAGTCATAAAACGAGAGACAACGGCATTCTCTTGAGGACCCAGCTGATCGCCGAAACCTTTTACTGGCGGCGGTAATTGTACCGGGTTGCCGGTGGCGAGTTTTATCACGCCTTGCATCAGGGAGGTGGCAATGTAATTTGCTTCCTCCTTCGTGTCTGCTGCTTGCAAATTCATCGCAGCAATTACATAAGGCTCAGCAAGCTGCGCCGAGGGGCGAAAATCCCGTCTGTAAATATGGAGGGCCTCTTGCAAATGAGTGGGCGCAAAATGTGAGGCGAAAGCGTATGGCAAACCAAGATAAGCCGCCAGTTGTGCCCCATATAAACTGGAACCGAGAATATAAAGGGGAATATGCAGACCGGCACCGGGAACGGCTTTTAGGCGTTGACCCGGTTCCGGGTCGGAGAAATATTTTTGAAGTTCCTGAACATCACTTGGAAAACTATCCACATCACTGGTCATGGAGCGGCGAAGTGCGTGGGCCGTCATACCATCTGTTCCGGGTGCCCGGCCCAAGCCAAGATCTATTCGGTCAGGATAAAGGGAGGCGAGGGTGCCAAATTGCTCGGCGATCACCAGGGGAGCGTGGTTGGGCAGCATGACGCCGCCAGAACCTATGCGAATTGAATTTGTATGCGCTCCCACGTGGGCGAGTAAAACTGACGTCGCCGCGCTGGCTATGCCGGGTATATTATGATGCTCCGCGAGCCAATATCGATGAAAGCCGCTTTTCTCAGCAAGTTGTGCAACCTCAACAGAATTGCGGAATGATTGACTGGCATCGCTGCCTTCCGTGATGGGCGCCAGATCCAGAACAGATAGTCGGGTCATATTTTTGAACTGCCTTTTTTATTTTCTTTGTTAAGTGATGGCGGTTTTCATTGCGCTTTGTCAAGGCAGATCAAGAAAGCGGCTTTGCCTGCAGCGTATTGTCGAGTACGCTGTTAAGCTTGGGGATGCAAATTGTTGTTTGGGAGAACACATGCCGCTTGAAATCTCTTACTCACCTTTATTGGTGATGGCGTCAATTGCGATCGCGATAACCGCGTCATTTACGGCCCTGAGGATGACCTCCAACTTACGCCTGATGACGGTGGCACAGCGGAAAAAACGGGTTGCTCAAGGTGCGCTAGCGCTGGGTGGCGGGATCTGGTCCATGCATTTTGTCGGCATGTTGGCCGTGGATATGCCGTTGTCGCTGGCCTATGCACCCTTGCCAACGCTCGGATCAGCTCTTATTGCGATATTGGTGACGGGGGCCGCTTTGCTGTCGCTGCATTTCGGTGTGCGAAATAAAAAACGCATTGCCATCGCCGGTATAATCACCGGAATTGGTATTGTCGCGATGCATTATCTGGGTATGAGCGCAATTTCAGCGAACTGTATCGTCACGTATAATCCATTAGGTTTGATCGTCGCTGTTACAATTGGGATCGCGGCCTCCATTGCCGCAATGGAACTCGCCTATGGACAACGCACCTTAAAGGCCGCCATCGCCGGGGCTGTTGTTCTCGGGCTTGCCATTTCGGCCATGCATTATTCCGCCATGTATTTCACTATTTTCAGTATCAATAGCAATGTTGTTGCAACGCCGGTATTGAGTAAAGATACATTGGCATTGATAGTCGCTTTAGCGTCCTTCTTTATTTGTGGATTATTCCTCCTGTCAGCGGTGCCGTCGAGCGATGAACCTGCGACTGAGCCTGCTATTGGTGATAATGCCCTTGGAACACAGGAAGTACGTACGACCATAACAGAGAGCGAAGAGGTCGGCGCCAAAGCAGCTTCCTCTGTTGCCTTTTCTCGTGCTATGTCGCAATCGCCAGAAGACATAAATGACGGTCGCATACCCTATGACAGGAATAAGACAATCCGCTTCTTGCCATCATCGGCCATTCTTATGGCGCAAGCGGACGGGCACTACACGAAACTCCATAATGGCGAAGAAGAATTGTTCTGTCCCTGGCCGATTTCCCGCCTTGAGAAAAAGCTGAATCCCGGCATGTTTATTCGCACGCACCGCAGCTATCTTGTTAACCGCCAGAAGATAACGGGGCTGCGCCGGGATGGGGACAAAGCCTTCTGTCTGATGGGCGACGAGACTAATCTAGAAGCGCCGGTCAGCCGCGGTCGATTGGCTGAACTTCGCGAAATATTGAAAACCGGATAAGTTAGACTCTCAATTTCCAACCGCATTTCGTGCAGGTATTTTGCATTTCGTGCACGACAGGCGTTTTCCAAGCCTGTTACCTTACCTTCTGCCCAGATTTTGCCTCATGCTCTTCCCAATTACGAAATAATCGTTCGATCAGTCCGTCAAAAAGGTCTGAAAACTACAATATAGGGAGGAACATCAGAATGATACCTGGGTCATTTGACTATCATCGACCGCAAACCGTTTCCGAAGCCGTTGGCATGCTGGCGGATATGGGGGACGACGCAATCATCGTTGCGGGCGGACATAGCTTGATACCGATGATGAAATTGCGCATGGCACTGCCAGAGCATCTTATCGATATTCAGGATATATCCGACATCAAGGGAATTTCCGTTTCTGGATTGGATGTCACCATTGGTGCCATGGTGACGCAAGCAGAGCTTATCACGTCAGAAGAAGTGCATGCTGTCTGCCCAATTTTACGCGAAACGGCTTTGCAAATTGCGGACCCGCAAATCAGAAATGTCGGAACAGTGGGCGGCAACGTTGCCAATGGAGATCCGGGCAATGATATGCCGGCGATCATGCAGGCACTTGATGCGACATTTGTACTGGCTGGTGGATCCGGTAGTCGCGAAGTGAAAGCGCGCGACTTTTACGAAGCGGCGTTTTTTACGGCCCGCGAAGAAGGCGAGATACTGACTTCCATAAAATTCACGGCGCCGCCCTCGGGCCACGGTTATTCTTATATGAAACAGAAGCGTAAAATCGGGGATTACGCAACGGCGGCTGCAGCCGTCATGTTGACGTTGAACAATGGCAATGTGAGTTCGGCCGCCGTCGGCCTGACCAATGTGGCGGATACACCGCTATATGCGGAAGCAGCCGTTGCGGCTCTTGTTGGCTCATCCCTGGATGACGCCAGTATTAAAGCCGCCGTTGATGCTGCGAAATCCATCACCGATCCTGCTCTTGATGGACGAGGTCCGAAAGAATTTCGCACTCATATTTTGGGCGTGATGGTTGAACGCGCCATTCGTGCCGCAGCAGCCAACGCTGGTTAATCTTATCTTGTCGGAGAAAAAAATGTCAAAAATGCATGTTAAAATGACGGTGAACGGCAAGGAAGTAGAAGGCCTTGCTGAGCCGCGCACACTCTTAATTCATTTCCTTCGGGAAAATCAACGACTGACCGGACCGCATATCGGCTGTGATACCGGGCATTGCGGTGCCTGTACTGTCGATATGGATGGAAAATCGGTTAAATCTTGTATGACTTTCGTCGGTCAATCCAATGGCAAAAGCGTCACAACAATTGAAGGAATTGCGCACCCTGACGGTACCTTACACGCATTACAGGAAGCATTTCGGGAGCATCATGGATTGCAATGCGGCTTTTGTACGCCGGGGATGATTACGCGGGCGCACCGCCTGTTACAGGAAAATCCGTCACCGACAGAGGAAGAAATCCGTTACGGGATTTCCGGCAATCTCTGCCGTTGCACAGGTTATCAGAATATAGTCAAGGCCATCACGGTCGCTGCGGATATGCTTAACGCTCAGGAGGCAGCAGAATAACATGAATGAACAAGCACCCCTTTCCCGGGAAGACCGGATTAAAAACCTAAAAGGTATCGGCTCAGAGCGAAAACGCGTCGAGGATGCCAGATTTACACAAGGCAAAGGCAATTTTGTCGATGACATTAATTTGCCTGGCATGTTGTTCGGCGATTTTGTTCGCTCCCCTTATGGGCACGCGCGGATCAAAAGTATCGATAAAGAAGCGGCACTTGCCGTGCCGGGCGTCGTCGCTGTTTTAACAGCAGAAGATCTCAAGCCGCTTAACCTTCATTATATGCCGACACTAGCAGGCGATGTACAGGCGGTTCTGGCAGATGAGAAAGTTTTGTTTCAAAATCAGGAAGTTGCTTTTGTCGTTGCTGAAGATCGCTATATTGCGGCCGACGCCGTGGAGTTGGTGGAAGTAGATTATGAGGAACTGCCGGCTTTAACGGATGCCTTCAAGGCGTTGGATGAAGATGCACCTTTGTTGCGTGAAGATATCAAGGACAAGATGGAAGGGGCCCACGGCCCCCGCAAACATCACAACCATATCTTCTTGTGGGAAGAAGGTGATAAAGACGGAGCTGAGAAAGCACTTTCTGATGCGGAGGTTGTCGTAGAAGAGATGATCACTTATCAGCGGGTTCACCCTTGTCCTTTGGAAACCTGCGGCTGTGTCGCTTCTATGGATAAGATTAATGGCAAGCTGACCTTATGGGGCACCTTCCAGGCGCCACATGCAGTGCGGACAGTCGCCTCTCTAATCACCAATATTGCCGAGCATAATATTCGGGTGGTTTCACCTGATATTGGTGGTGGTTTTGGCAATAAAGTCGGTGTCTATCCCGGATATATCTGTTCGGCCGTCGCGTCCATCGTAACGGGCGTTCCCGTTAAATGGGTTGAAGACCGGATGGAGAATCTAACGTCTACGGCGTTTGCCCGCGACTACCATATGACCGGCAAAATAGCAGCGACGAAAGACGGTAAGATCACTGGCTTATGGTGCCATGTGTTGGCGGATCATGGTGCTTTTGACGCTTGCGCGGATCCAACCAAGTTTCCGGCCGGATTTTTCCATATTGTGACGGGATCTTATGACATACCAGTCGCCTATGTAGGTGTTGACGGTGTTTATACCAACAAAGCACCGGGTGGTGTGGCCTATCGGTGTTCGTTCCGGGTAACAGAGGCTGCTTATTTGATTGAGCGGATGATTGAAATCCTGGCCCATAAATTAGATATGGATCCAGTGGAATTGAGGATGAAGAACTTTATTCGTAAAGACCAATTCCCTTATCAGTCCGCACTTGGTTGGGAATATGACAGTGGAGATTATCATACGGCCATGGAAAAAGCCATGGCTGCGGTGGATTACGATGCTTTGCGCAAAGAGCAAACCAAAAACCGTGCGGCGTTTGATCGCGGGGAAACCCGTAAATTGATGGGTGTTGGTACGGCTTTCTTTACCGAAATTGTCGGCGCTGGACCGATCAAAAACTGCGATATTCTTGGTCTCGGTATGTTTGATAGCTGCGAAATTCGCATCCATCCAACAGGCTCTGCCATTGCGCGTCTTGGCACCATTAGTCAGGGGCAGGGGCACGCAACAACATTTGCCCAGATTGTGGCCACTGAAATTGGTATTCCGGCGGAAGATATCACCCTAGAAGAAGGAGATACGGATACGGCGCCATATGGTTTGGGTACATACGGGTCGAGATCGACCCCGGTGGCCGGGGCGGCAACGGCTATGGCGGGGCGGAAGATCCGGGCTAAAGCGCAGATGATTGCCGCTTATTTGCTGGAAGTCCATGAAGGTGATCTGGAATGGGATGTAGATCGGTTCCAGATCAAAGGAAATCCAGAAGCACATAAAACCATGAAGGAACTGGCCTTTGCCTCGTACAATCAGGCAATCCCAGGACTGGAGCCGGGGCTTGAAGCGGTTTCCTATTATGATCCGCCGAACATGACATATCCCTTTGGCGCTTATTTTTGCGTGGTCGAAGTGGATGTGGATACCGGTGTTGTTGATATCCGGCGGTTTTATGCGCTGGATGACTGCGGTACCCGTATCAATCCAATGATTATCGAAGGGCAGGTCCACGGCGGATTGACGGAGGCACTTGCTATCGCCATGGGGCAGCATATTACCTATGACGAAGGCGGAAATGTCCATGGCGGCAGTCTGATGGACTTCTTCTTACCAACAGCCGTGGAAACGCCGACTTGGGAAACTGATTTCACGACAACCCCATCTCCACATCACCCCATAGGCGCGAAGGGTGTCGGTGAAAGCCCCAACGTGGGAGGTGTACCGGCGTTCTCAAATGCGGTTCATGACGCCTTCGCCCATAAAGGTTTGACGCATACTCAAATGCCTCATGATCACTGGCGTGTTTGGCAAACAGCCCAGAAACTTGGTTTGACAGACTAGGGGTAATGTTCGGGGCCGGATGACTTTTTCCGGCCCCGCGCTATTTAGTAGGGGTAAGATGACCGAAATTAAAACCATACGCGAGCAATTGCGCGCCGCAGATTACGTCGCGGACGAGGCGCTGTCCACAGCGTTGCAATTAGCGATCAACCTCAAGCGACCCTTATTATTGGAGGGTGAAGCTGGTGTTGGCAAAACTGAAGTCGCGAAAGCTCTGTCCTCCATTATGGATACCAACCTAATCCGGCTTCAATGTTATGAGGGACTGGATGCAGCAGCAGCTATCTACGAATGGAACTATCAGAAACAGCTTCTTTATATAAAGGCCTCGGAACGGGAAGAAAAAACGGCATCACAGGTCGAACAGCATATTTTTACCGAAGATTTTCTGCTCGAGCGGCCGTTACTAAAAGCCATATGTCAGGATAAGGCGCCCGTTCTGTTAATCGATGAAATTGATCGGGCAGACGAAGAGTTTGAAGCCTATCTTCTTGAAATTCTGTCGGACTTTCAAATTACAGTGCCAGAACTTGGAACGATAGCAGCGAAATCCATACCGCATGTTATTCTCACGTCCAATGGCACGAGAGAATTGTCGGATGCTTTGCGCCGAAGATGCCTCTATTCTTACGTGGATTTTCCGTCTCAGGCGCGAGAATTAGAAATCATCTTGTCCCGTGTTCCAGAAATTGAAGTTAATCTTGCCGACCAGATATCCCGTTTCGTTCTGAGCTTGAGAAAAGAAGATCTGGAGAAAAATCCCGGTGTCGCGGAAACCCTTGATTGGGCGGCCGCGCTGGTCGGATTGAAAATCAGTAGTCTGGACGGTGACCTAGAGATCATCCAGTCGACGTTGATCTGTTTGTTGAAAACGGAAACCGATCTTAAATCCATCACCAAGGAGGTCGCCAGCCGACTGCTCGGAAAAGCGGCATAATATGGAACCGATTAGTCATAAAATTCATGAAAAGAATATTCTCGGAAACCATCCGCTCGCGGCGCGTATGGCCGGATTTATCGATCATTTGCGCATGAATGAATATGCGCTGGGGCCCGCTGAGACGCAAACTGCCTTAAGTGTGATCAGCGAGCCGTTTTCGGGCCTGAACGAAGCACGCCTCAAACTGAAAGTCCTGCTAACCGGCCGGCCGGAAGAATGGCGTCATTTTGATGATTTATTTGAAGCTTATTGGACGCGGCTTGGTAAAGAACGCGCCAGTTGGCAACATGAAAAGAATGTTCGTAACCGAACCAAGGCGTCTTTGCCTAAAGCCTGGCAAACGCATTTGTCGGCGGCCGCGCCTGAGGGCGGAAGTGCGCCGCAGATTGAAACCGAAGGGGCGGGGGATGTTTATGGTGAAGCCTCCGGCCGTCTGATTGCCACAGATAAAAAATCTCAGGTGAGGACGGATTTGCGTCAATATGTGGATGCGGATGAAATTCGGGATGCCGAGAAACTCGCTTACCGAATTGCCAGTGCCATGCGGTACCGGCTTTCCCGCCGCCACAGATTGTCGCGGCAAGGGTCGAAACTCGATTTACGCCGGACAATCCGGCGAAGCCTCGCGACCGGTGGCGAACCGATTGCTTTGAATTGGCGGTCGCGTCCTGATCGTCCTATTCGCCTCGTTGTTTTTCTCGATGTATCTGGTTCCATGAAGCACTATAGCCGCTTTTTTCTACAGTTCGTGAAAGGGTTGGTCTGTCAATGGATGGAGGCAGATGCCTATCTGGTTCATACGAAACTGATCCGGGTCACTGATGTGGTTCGCGATAAAAACTCGACGAAAGCGATGACGCGATTGTCGTTGATGGCCGAGGGGTTTGGCGGCGGGACCAAGCTGGGGGAAAGCCTGGCGCAGTTTAATAATCAATATGCCAAACGTAGCCTGAACGGTCGGTCTGTCGTGCTCATCCTAAGTGACGGGTATGATACGGGATCCGTGGATCAATTGGCCGCTGAATTAAAACGTTTGAAGAAACGGGCACCAAAACTAATCTGGCTTAATCCGCTGTTGGGCTGGCGGCAATATGAGCCCATCACGCAGGCCATGGCTGCCGCGCAGCCCTATATTGATTTTTTCGCCGCAGCCAATACGCTTGAAAGCCTTGCCGCTCTCGAGCCCGAAATCGCAAAGATATAAAGAAGGGAGAGCTTACATGGTCACATCCAAGAAAACGCTCGATCTGATTGAGAAGCTGCGGGCCCGTGGCCAGAGTTTCTGCGTTGCGACAGTTTTGCGAACGGCAGATAGCACCTCGGCGCGTGCTGGAGCGAAAGCGGTTATCACGCCAGAAGGCGACTTGCATGGATTTGTTGGTGGCGGCTGTGTCACCGGTGCAGTGCGCCGTGCGGCTTTGCAAAGCCTTGAACAGGGAGAGCCGCAAATGATCCGGGTCAAGCCCAAGGATGAGGTGGTTACGACGACGGATGTGGATGGAGTCACGTTACACAAATCCAGTTGTCCCAGCGGTGGCACTGTTGATATTTTTCTCGAACCCATGAAAGCGGCGCGTATCCTGTTAATTTGCGGCGCTTCACCAATTGCTCAGGCTATCCTTTCTGTCGCACAATGCCTTGATGCCCATTTGATTGTCGCTGCCTCCGCCGAAGATCATGAAAAAATGCCGGGCGCCGCCGCCTACCTGGATGGGTTTGATTTGGATGCTTTGACGTTGGATGTGCAAGATGCTGCCATTGTTGCAACGCAGGGAAAACGGGACCGAGACGCATTACGCGCTGTCATCGGATCCGGTGCAGGCTATAAAGGCATGGTGTGCAGTCGCCGCAAGTTGAGCACGCTGAAAGAAGAGCTTTTGACTGAAGATCTAAATCTGAAAGCAGGATTTGAGACGTTATACGCTCCGGCGGGCTTGAATATCGGCGCCATCGAGCCAGAGGAAATCGGCCTCGCGGTCATCACTGAAATCATTGCCCATCGACGACAGGAAAGTGGTCAACAAAAACGGCCACAAGATGATTTAGACCAAGGGGTCGGCTAATATGGCCTCGTCCATACAAAAACTCGATGTGTTGTTGCTGGCGGCGGGGCAGTCTCGGCGTATGGGCGCCGAGAATAAATTGTTGATGCCGTTTAAAGCGACCACCTTGATCCGGCATGTGGCTGAGCAATTGGTAGCAGCGAATGTTGGTGAAATAATGGTTGTTACTGGGTTCGATGCTGAACAGATTAGCAATGAAATTTCGGATTTGCCCGTGAAGTTTTGCCACAACAATGATTTCGAAGTAGGGCAAATGTCGTCTGTGCGTGCGGGAAGCCGAGTGATTTCGGGCCGGGGCGGGGGGATGATGGTGGCCCTATCCGATATGCCTTTTTTGACCGCGGAGGATTATCGGCGGTTGCACCGACGGTTCTCGGTTCAGCCCGAGCCAAAAATACTGATCCCAGATTATGCAGGTGAGCGAGGAAATCCGATTATCATTCCGCGTCAATTTATTGCAGATATCGCAGCGGGCGCGATGAATGCTGGTTGTAAGAAACTGGTGCGCGAACACCCGGAAAAAACCGAAATATTTTCAGTTGATAGTAGCGCTTATATTTCTGATATCGACACACCGGGCGATTACGAAGTCACTCTCAAGAGTGTTCTGGCACCCGGTGCCCCCTGTTGTTAAAAAAAACGGCCATATCTTGGATACAGCCGTTTTTTGATCTCTTTGAATTTATTAAACTAGGCTGTTTTTGCCTTGTTTTTCCGGCGCCATGCCATAAAGCCAAGGGCGGCAAGGCCTGCGCCATAAAGCGGTAATGCAGCTGGAAGAGGAACGGCGGAAATTTGAACATTCATCTCCGTTCTGGCCAGTAAATTTTCATTTTGATCAAAGGCTTCGAGCATAAAGTGATAAATGCCGGCGGCGTTCGGGTCGAAGGTGGGATCCAGGAACGTTCCCAACCACCAAGAGTTTTGTGCCACATTATTCTCATCTATCAACGACTGATATGCTGAAACATCCCCGAGAGCAGCCACTTCACCGCCACCGTTACTGGTCGTATTATCTCCAATGGCA
Organism: Sneathiella sp.; assembly: GCF_036960985.1. Classification (NCBI taxonomy): domain Bacteria; kingdom Pseudomonadati; phylum Pseudomonadota; class Alphaproteobacteria; order Sneathiellales; family Sneathiellaceae; genus Sneathiella; species Sneathiella sp. The sequence goes on from NZ_JBALWD010000035.1 coordinate 28,302, forward strand.
TTGTCAACATAAGGTTGATTTATGGGATCGAAAAAAAGATAGTCCGTTCCAACACCGGGATCCGTATCGATTGACAGGATATAGAAATAGTCAATCAAGGTCGCGCCTTCGCCGCCGGCAACATTCGTATTTACTGACCATTCGAAATTCCAGAGAGGTCGATTGGGGCTCGTGTTTCCAGGGCCATTTCCCGGCTCGAAAGTATATGTCGTCGTGCCGCCATTGGGGAAAATGTTGGCGGCTGGATACCGTTGCTTAGCCCGTAAGCCCAATTCAACATTATTTTGCGTATCGACAGCAAAACCACCATTTGCATTGCCATCCCCAAAAATGACATTCGGCGTCACTGTCGTATCGGCGACGATGGCGGCGTTAGCATTAAAAGCGAAGAGGGTGGTTCCGGCTACTAGGAGCGAAATCGTGGTTTTTCTTAAAGTCATTTTTCTCTTTCTTTACTATCTTGCCCGGCACCATATTTTGAGTCGTTGGTTGCTGAGGCTGAAATTTATTTTGGCGAAATACAATATTCATCTATTGGTAGCGAAAATTTTAGGTAATTTCAATTAAAATTATTCTTCATATTCTGTTACTGCGGGTAATTTTGTGAAAAAAAACAGGTAATGAGGGATTTTTAACAAATGTAACTATTTTCTATGCACTTAATATGATTACGTTTTTAATGTACTCTGTATATAGTACATTCTACTTTTATGATATAAATTCACGAGTAAATCATTGTGGTTGGAGGCTATGAATGGAAACGCCATTGGTCGATCCCTGCTCAAAATAGATACATAGTAACAGTGTACTTATTATTGTTCAGACGGGCGGTCTCCAAATATTACTGCTGTCGTTGCCAATGTTGATTTGATATATTCGCGGCGATGGTAAAACCAATAATAAAAAAACCGTTCCCGCTTTGGGCGCTGGCGTCCATGGGTACAGCCTATTTCATGGTTGGGACGTCCAGCCTTTCAGTCATCGGCCTGACATATGAAATTGCCGACGGGTTAAAGGTATCACCAGCGGATATTGCGTTCCTGATCACCGTTTTCGCTCTGACCTTTGCCATTGCGGCGCCTTTGACGCAGGTATTTCTATATCGGCTTCCCAGGATAACTATCTTGTCAATGGGCCTCATAATATTGGCCGGAGCCCAGGTCATGGGTGCCTACGCGACTTCATACGAAATGCTCTTTATATCGAGAGGGATAATGGGGTTGGGTGCGGCGTCTGTCAGTCCCATGTGTTCCGCCATCGGCGCCGGATTGGCGCCACCGGAACAGCAGGGACGGGCAATGGGAATTGTGTTCGCCGGCCTGACAGTTGCCTCGGTTTTGGGGACTCCCTTGACGGCGTATTTGGGAACCCTGATTGGTTGGCGCAATGTAATGTTGCTGCTGGCATTGTTTTGCCTGTTGTCCATGGCTTCCGTACTGTTGTTGGTTCGCGATCGAAATCCGGGAGCAGAGTCATCACTGCGCCATTTGTTGCGAGCGCTTTTGGGACGCAGATCATCTGGGGCCATCCTCATGACATTCTTGCAAATGACGTCGATTTTCTGCACCTATGCGCTGATTGCGCCTTATATGACCGATAAATTCAATATGCCGGAAAATATGATTGCCGTCGTTCTCCTTGTCTACGGTGTCAACGGGGTTCTGGGCAATGTCTTCGTTGGCCGGCTAGGAGATCGCTATGGGCCGGATAAAATCATCTTGATAAGCCTTTTGGGACTTGCTGCCGGATTGATCATCCTGCAACTAGTAGAGCCAGTCTTTTTATTGGCCCTTGTCGGCGTATCCTTTTGGGCATTTTCGGGCATGATGTTCCATTCACCGCAACAGCAACGCATCGCCAATATTGACCCGGCCCAACGCAGTCTATTGCTGGCACTTAACGCATCTGCCTTATATCTCGGCATCTCCGTTGGTTCCTGGATTTCCAATTTCACTTATGTGGAGTTCGGGCACGATATGCTGCCGTTGGTTTCGCTCGGTGTGTTGGCCTTATGCACCGTTCCATTCGGTCTATTCATGTTGCTTGGACCAAAAAAGCGGAGAAACTGACAGCGAGGATATCCCGCTGTCAGCAAGGGGTTACTTGGCCGCGGAATGTTCCAGTTTCAGACCCTTGGCAGAGCCTTTTTGAAAGCCCTTCCAATAGGTATGTTCTGGCTTTTCCGAGCCATCTTTTTCAACGGCAAAGACACCGTCTTCTGCAACTTCAACAATATCGAGGTAAGACTTCATGTCGTCGTCTCCCTTTAGATGCTGGTTGAAATAAGCGGTGACAAAATGCTGGGCGATATTGTTCATACGCAGAGTATCCCAAACTGGATCCGCATAATGTTCAAACGGGAAAAAATCCAGGTTGTCGACCGGAGCCCAGGATTCTATTGGTGCGGGAATAGGGGCGGCCGCGTTGTGGCCTGCACTCATGAAAGTTAGTAAGTACCGATCCGAATTTACCGATCCGTCATATAATGCTTTCACACCATTTTCATATAAGGAGGTCTCATCCTCGCTACCACCAATAAACATCATTGGCTTGCGAACACCGGCGAGGCCTTCGGCATTCCAGAACCCGGCATTCATACCCCAAGGCCCGATGGCGACAATGGCTTTAAACCGATCATCAAGGAGCGCTTTGTGGGAATCAGTGCCGGCCATCATCACTTCCAATGTCCCGGCTGGCGCTCCCCAAGGATATTCGGTGCTGGCTTTTGTAACGCCGCCGCCGGCAGTGATCACAGCGCCATAGCCGCCCATGGAATAACCGATTAGACCCGTTTTGGAAGTATCGATCATGCCGTTGAGGAAGCTATTTTTGTCATTGTTCAGGCGTGTCATTTCATCGAGGACGAACTTCTGGTCCAGGGCCCTATTGACCAAGGTGCTGCCGAAAGCGGCCTTGTTGTCATAAGTGCTTTCTGTGTGGTCTATGGAGACAGCGATATATCCCTTGGACGCAAGGTTCTCGCCGAAATGGCTCATCAAAAACCGGTTGCCGGGATACCCGTGAGAGATAATGACCAGCGGGTAAGGCTCCGCAGATTTAAAGGGCTGATCGTCGCGCGCCGCAAGACCATACAAAGACACTTGAGTTTTGCCATCACGCAAAAATACATTTTCATAAGTCCCGCCATTTTCATCCCCGTCAGCCGGATACCAGACTTCTACGGTCAGGGGGCGGTCATATTTTGGAAGTGGTTTGCCGGCTTCAACTTTCAAAATGTCGACTTGATCTTTATGAACCAGTTTGATAGTTCGAACGCCAATTCCAAAATCGCCGGGTTTGGCGAGAACTGGCGCGTCTGGCCGCTGGCCATCGACACGGTTGTCAACAGCATTGGCGACACCACTCATCATCATCCCCGCAATTACGATCCCTATTATCTTTTTCATCATTTACTTCCCATTATGAGATTTTTATCCAGAACGACGGTACGCGAATCAACTGTTCAAGAAAAGAACAATTTCGCGACAAAATTGTTACCAATCCTGAAATCAATATGGCGCAGGCATTAGGCTTTAAAAGTATTTTCTTTCCAGCCTTGTGTAATAGGGGGGTGAACATTAAGATTTCCTCCTAAACAAAAAAATAATGTGGAGGAAAACAATGTCGATACTAAAAACCCTCGCCCTCAGTGCGGTGGGATTAACTTTCATGACAGGAGCAGCGTTCGCAGCAGATTGCAAACCCTCGCAATGGGGTGCGGATGATGAAATCGGGTCAGCCAATTTGGTGACACCGGAACGGACGCTGGCCGCTACCAAGCTCATTAAGCAAGGCAAATCAGTGCCGCTTGGGATTGTCATCGACAGTTCAACGCCAGCCTTTCCTCCACGCGGGTTGAGTTTGCAAGTGGTGCAGCCTAATCAGCAGGGCGGTGGACGTCTGTTTGCGTATAACGGAAGTTACAACGACGATTTGGTACAGCTTTGGTTGGGGATTGGATCACAGCTCGACGGCCTTGGCCATCTCGGTCAGGACGGCATGTATTACAACTGTAATGATGAAAAAGATTTCGCTGCACTCACCGGGTTGAAGAAAATGGGTACCCATAATGTGCCGCCGCTGGTCGGTCGGGGCGTGGTGCTGAATATGGCCAAACATTTTGGTATGGAATCTCTGCCCGCCGGTAAGTTCTTTACAGCCGCCGACATTCAAGCCGCCTCCAAGGCACAAGGTGTTGAAATTCGCGAAGGTGATATCGTGTTATTTTATACGGGCTGGACGGATGCCAAGTTGGAATCTGATCCGGTAGCCTGGGCAAGCGGCGAACCTGGTACTTCTGAGGATGCAGCGGAATGGCTGGCGTCCAAAAATGTCATGGCCGTTGGAGCTGACACCTGGGGTGTTGATGTGGTTCCGCCTGAAAAAGAAGGCCGTCCGTTCTACGGACATGTGATACTGTTGAAGGAACATGGTATCTATATTCTGGAGACCATGAATACCGGTCCTCTGGTTCGGGATGGTGTGACCGAATTTATGTTCGTTCTTGGCCAGCCGCGGATTCGTGGTACGGTTCAGATGATCATTAATCCAGTGGCTCTCTACTAACTTTTGAACTTTAAAAATTGACGGGGATTGAGACAACTCAATCCCCGTTTTTTTATGTATTGCGAGCTTTGTTTCCATATCAATACTCGGTTAAAGAGTTTAAATAACTTGACATTTGAACCTTACTGTTGTATTATCTCCACCTTCCTAACGATAAACCCTTTGCCAGATAGCCGGCATTATTGTGATTTTCAATCACCCGTGTTTGTTGACGTTTTTAACTGGAGACCAATGTGTCGGAACAAGATATTCGTGCGGCTTTTTTGCAGCAGGTAAAAGCCTGTGAAACACTCGGATCCCCGTTTACCGCTCGGTTATGCCGATTGGCAGGGGAGCGATTGGCGCCGGGAAATACGGTGATGGATCATATATTAGAGTGGCCCGGGGATCCAACAGCTTTGGCCGATTCCGTTCCTTTGCGGTTGGCCGGTGCGTTGCATGGTTTGTTGATCTCGAAAAAAGAGCCGGTGTTGCTGGCGGTATATCCGCCAAATGACCTTTCCGTGGATGACGATACACTTTGGGCGGCAATTATTAGCGTTTTAGTCAGCGAAGAAACCTTTATTCTGGAGCGCTTGAAAAGTCCGCCGCAAACCAACGAAGTGCGGCGATCCGGCGCCACTTTACCATTATTTCTGGAGATTAGCCGGCTGACGGGCAAGCCGCTCAGCTTGACGGAAATCGGTGCCAGCGCGGGATTAAATCTGTTTCTGGATGACTATCATATTACGTTGGGTGATCAGGCTTGGGGGGATGAAGGCTCTGCTGTGGCCCTCAATCCAACATGGCATGGCGTTCCAGCCCCGCGAACAGAGTTGGATATCATTGCCCGGACAGGCTGTGATTTGAAACCCATTGACCCGGGCTCGCCAGAGGATCGGGATCGCAAGCTTTCCTATATCTGGGCAGATCAGGAAGATCGGCTCGTCCGGACCAGAGCGGCCTTCGAAATCGCGGCGGCTCGTGATATCCGGGTGGCTGAAGCAGATGCATTGGACTGGCTGAAGCAGGAGACAGCGCGATCCCATGAGGGCGCGGTGCATGTTATTTACAGCACCATTGCCTGGCAGTATCTGCCGGAAGAAGCACGTGCTGCGGGGGAAGAAATTATCCATGCCGCTGGTGCCCAAGCCACTGATGACGCGCCGCTGGCTTGGGCGTTGATGGAAAATGACGGCGTGGGCCCCGGTGCCGAACTGAGTTTGACGGTCTGGCCCGGCGGTGAACGTCAACAAGTTGGCCGCGCCGATTTTCATGGTCGTTGGGTGGATTGGACCGGCTGGCAGGATTAGAGGTGTTCGTCCGTTACCATTTTTCAACCCACGGCCGCAGATCAATCTCAAATGTCCAGGCACTGCGTTGCTGGGAATGTAGATGCCAGTAATTCTCCGCGATTTCGGCTGGGCGCAGGATGCCGTCATGATCTTTGGTGGCATATCGGTCGGGGAAACGCTCTGCAACGAAGGCGGTATCGATGGCGCCGTCTATTATGGTATGGGCCACGTGAATGCCTTGGGGGCCCAGTTCGCGGGCCATGCTCTGCGCCAGAGCTCGAAGCCCGTGTTTAGCCCCGGCAAAAGCGGAATAGCCAGAGCCACCGCGAACTGATGCTGTGGCGCCGGTGAAGATAATCGTGCCGGCGTTGCGTGGCATCATGTATTTTGCCGCTTCACGGCCGGCCAGAAAGCCGGCGAAACAACTCATCTCCCAGACTTTCCGGTATACCCGGGTGGTCATGTCGGTGATCGGAAAATTAACGTTGCCGCCAATATTGAACACGACAACGCCAAGGGGCGCGATGTCCTGTTCGATTTTGGCAAATAAGGCGGTTACTTCGTCCTCCTCGCGGGCGTCGACGCCGAAGGCATGGGCGGAGCCACCCTCGGCGGCAATTTCCGCAGCGAGTCCTTGCAGCTGGTCGAGATGCCGGGCCCGGCGGACAATGCAGGTCTCAAACCCTTCGCGGGCAAACCGTTTGGCGATGGCGCCGCCGGTCGCATCTCCGGCGCCGATAACAAGACAGGATTTTTTGGTCATTTTTTTTCCTTTTTGAAGCCTGTTGCGCGATAAAAAGTTTGGATCGGGATGCGGATAATGTCAATGATGACGCTTACATAGAAAACTGTGGCGTAATGAGACAAAAAAGAACCATAATCATATGTCGCTATGGACGTTGATGTGGTCGGGCAGACGGGCACAAATAGGGGGAGAATTGAATGGCACGTTATTCGGCCTTCGAAATTTTCAAGCAGGCACTATCCGGCCATAAAAACTGGGCGGCAGCTTGGCGCGATCCCGTGCCCAAGGACCGCTATGATGTGATCATTATCGGCGGCGGCGGGCATGGTCTGGCGACCGCGTATTATCTGGCGAAGGAGCATGGCATCACAAATGTTGCCGTGCTTGAAAAAGGCTGGCTTGGCGGTGGCAATACGGGCCGGAATACAACCATTGTCCGCTCAAACTACATGATTGAAGGCAATACTGATTTTTACGAGCATTCGGTAAAGCTGTGGGAAGATTTGTCGCAAGACCTGAACTACAATGTGATGTTCTCGCAACGTGGACAGTATAATACCTTTCATAATCCGGCCCAGCGTGATGCGGCACGCCGTCGAGTTAACACGTTGCGGTTTAACGACATTGAAGCGAAACTAATTGATACGGAACAGATGAAAGCGGAAGTGCCGGGAATTGATTATTCGGCCAATGCCCGCTTTCCCATATTGGGGGCGGTTTACCAACAACGAGCCGGGACGGCGCGCCATGATGCCGTGGCCTGGGGTTACGCGCGCGGCGCTGATGAACTGGGTGTCGATATTATCCAGAATTGCGAAGTTGAGGAATTTATTCGCGAGAATGGAAAAATGGTCGGTGTCCGAACGTCACGCGGTGAAATTCGAGCAGATAAAATTGGCACGGCCGTGGCCGGACATACGTCCCATCTGGCGGCAAAAGCAGGTCTGACCCTGCCTATTGAAAGCCATGTTCTTCAGGCATTCGTCTCTGAGCCATTGAAGCCAATTTTTGATACGGTTATTTCCTTTGGGGCCGCGCATTTCTATATCAGCCAGTCGGACAAAGGCGGACTTGTCATGGGCGGTGATCTCGACGGCTATAACAGTTATGCGCAAAAAGGCGGATTGCCAACGTTCGAACATGTGTTCGCGGCCGGCGTTTCCTTCGCACCGTTCCTGTCGCGGTTAAAAATCCTGCGGCAATGGGGTGGGGTCATGGATATGACCATGGATGGCAGTCCGATCATTTGTAAATCGCCGATTGACGGACTGTATATCAATGGCGGCTGGTGTTACGGCGGCTTCAAGGCGACACCGGCATCCGGTTGGTGTTTCGCCCATACTATTGCCCGCGATGAACCGCATCGCTTTAACGAAAAATTCAGGCTGGACCGGTTTTCTAGAGGATATCAGATTGACGAAAGAGGCGCGGGGCCAGTTCCAAATGCACATTAACTTTTACCCAACCATCTGTTTAAAGGGAGCTTGTAATGCTGCGCTTTGACTGCCCTTTTTGCGGAAAGCGGGACGAGACGGAATTTGTCTATGGTGGCGATGCCAGTCGGACACGCCCTGACATGTCCACTACTGATATGAAGGTATGGAACGACTATGTCTTCCTTCGCGAGAACCCGAAGGGTCCCCATGCGGAGTACTGGTTCCACCAGCAAGGTTGCCGGTCCTGGTTGAAAGTCAATCGCGATGTGGTCACTAACGAGATCAGCGACGTTACATTTGCCACTCCGGATGCAGGAGACAGCGAATGATGCCTAGAACAAAAAACTGTCGGATTTCGGGCGGCCGTGTCGATCGACTTAAAACCGTAAAATTCCGCTTTGATGGGCGTGAAATGACGGGTTTTGAAGGCGACACCCTGGCTTCCGCCTTACTTGCAAATGGTCAGTATCTGGTGGCCCGAAGTTTTAAATATCATCGTCCGCGCGGTATTTTTGCTGCCGGAGTGGAAGAGCCCAATGCGTTGGTTGAACTGGGCGAACTGGGCCGTCTCACACCAAATGTGCAGGCGACAACTCAAGAGCTGTTTGACGGATTGACGGCGAAAAGCCAGAACCGCTGGCCGTCGTTACGTGTGGATGCGTTGTCGGTAAACGGATTGTTTTCACGATTTTTGAGTGCCGGTTTCTACTATAAAACCTTTATGTGGCCGGCCGGCGCGTGGGAATTCTATGAAAAATTCATCCGCCGTGCTGCGGGCATGGGCAAGGGGACGCATTTACCGGACCCCGAAAGTTATGAGCATGTCCACGATCATACGGATATTCTGGTAGTCGGCAGTGGCGCTGCAGGTTTGAGCGCGGCGCTGACGGCGGGTCAAGCCGGGCATCGTGTTTTGCTGGTCGAGCAAGATTTCGAGCTGGGCGGAGCGTTGCTGTATGAACAAGGACAGATTGCCGGTAAATCTTTAGAAGACTGGCGTGCGCAGATGCTCACGGAAATCAACGCACTGGATAATATCAAGATCCTGCGGCGGACGACGGCATTTGGCTATTATGATGGCAATATGATTGGCTGCGTCGAGCGGGTACAAGACCATGTCAGCAAGTCCGATCCGCATTTGCCGCGACAACGTTTGCGCCATGTGCGGGCCGGGAAAGTCATTCTGGCGACCGGCGCGCTGGAGCGGCCCTTTATTTTTGGAAACAATGACTTACCCGGTGTGATGCTGGCCAGTGCGGCGGAACAGTACCTCAACCGTTACGCTGTTGCAGTCGGAGAGCGTGTAGTCCTCTATACAAATCAGGACCGTGCTTATGACGTGGCGGTTTCCCTTATGCAGCAGGGAATCAAACCCGCAGCGATCATCGATAGCCGAACCACGGTCGATGGCCGCTTACATGAATTTACGCGCACAAACGGCATTCCCTTTTTTCCCGGTTGCGAAGTGATTGAGGCCCGCGGTCATCAACGCATCAGCAGTGTTAAGTTCGTCCGATTGTCAGAAGGATCACAAGCCAAGGAAATCTCCATTGAGTGCGATAGTTTGTTGCAATCGGCAGGATGGGCACCGGTGGTCCATCTGCAAAGCCAGATTGGCATTAAACCGGTTTACGACGCCGCACTGGATACCTATATGCCCGGTGCTTGCGCTACACAGGAACATGGCTGCGCGGGTGCAATGGCTGGGTATTATGATGCGGAAGCAGCGGCCCTGCATGCCGTGAAAATTGCAAAATACTTGACGGGTGGTCGCAAGACCATGCCGTTGCTCTTCAAAGGAACGCAGGATGAGGATCGACGTAGTGTTACCGCGATCCCGATCCGAAAAGCAGGAAAAAGCTTTGTTGATTTGCAGCATGATGTGACCCGCGATGATATTGAACAGGCTCAGCTGGAAGGCTTTAAATCGCCTGAGCATGTCAAAAGATACACCACGCAGGGCATGGCCGGAGATCAAGGAAAAACAGGTAACATCAATACATTAGAGATATTAGCTGAGACACAGAAACAAGAACGATCGATTATCGGAACCACGACATTCAGGCCGCCTTATACACCGATCAGTATCGGGGTTATTGCCGGGCGGTCTGTCGGCGCCGAATTGAGCGCGACCCGTTTCAGTCCGTTTCATGCCTGTCACCAACGGGCAGGGGCGAAATTTATCGAGGCTGGCGACTGGGTTCGCGCCTGGTACTATCCGAGAGCCGGTGAGACTGTCACTGAAGCGTATATCCGCGAAACAGCGGAGGTTCGGCAGACAGCTGGTATGGTGGATGTTTCTTCCTTGGGTAAAATCGATGTTCAGGGACCGGACGCCGCAGAATTTCTCAATCGGGTTTATACCAATGGCTGGAAGATGCTGGCAGTTGGTAAAGCGCGTTACGGCTTGATGCTGCGCGATGATGGTATGGTTATGGATGACGGAACCACCTGGCGGCTGGCGGACAATCGGTATTTTATGACCACCACGACCACCGGCGCCGCCCGGGTCATGCGGCATCTCGAGTATTTGCTGCAAGTCGACTGGCCCGAATTGAAGGTTAATCTGACGTCCGTTACGGATGAATGGGCCGGGGTGGCACTGGCGGGTCCGAACAGCCGAAAAATCCTGACATCAAGTTTTCCGGGCACAGATTTCAGTACGGAAGCTGTCCCGTTTATGGGCGTTCTTGATTTTGAGTATGAAGGAATGCCGATCCGCATCTGCCGGTTGAGCTTTTCCGGCGAACTGGCGTTTGAGGTTTATACCCGTGCCGGCTTTGCCGAACAGTTGTGGAACCAGTTGCAGGTTGGCGGGCAGGGCGAAGGGATGGTTTTATATGGATCGGAAGCTTTGGGGGCGCTGCGCATTGAGAAAGGCCATGTGGCGGGACCAGAGCTTGATGGACGGACGACGGCAACAGATTTAGGCATGGGCGGATTGCTGAGCAGCAAAAAAGCCTATGTCGGCAGCGTATTGAAAGATCGTGAAGGCCTGATCCGAAAAGACCGGCAACAACTGGTAGGGCTGTCGCCTGTGGATGGCACAACCCCCTTGGAAGCCGGATATCTGTTGTTCGAAGGCGATGGGACGACGCCGCGCGGTCATGGTCTGGGGCAAGTCACCTCGGTCACCTATAGTCCGGCATTGGAACGGCAAATCGGGCTTGGGCTGTTGGCCGAAGGCCGGGCCCGTGAAGGGACGATTATTCGAGCCGTGGATGCCATGACTGACAGCGTGATTGATGTAAAGGTCTGTTCGCCGCATTTCTATGATCCAAAAGGGGAGAGATTACATGCTTGAGCGGAAATCACCCCTGAGCCAGAAACGTATCCTCGGGAAATTTGGAAATATATCTGAGGAAATAGGCGTAACCATTCAGGAAACAAAAAGTTTTTCCTATTTGGAACTTACCTTTTGGACGGCCGCATCGCCGGCGTTAAGCTCGAAACTCTTCGAACTTTTGGGCGTCAATGAACTGCCGATCGCGGGTAAGGTCTCGCGGATCAAGGAAGGCGCCTTGATGCGGGCTGCTCCGGGGCGACTGGTCTATTATGGGGATGAAGGCACGGCGGAAATTCTGCGGGCGATGGTCTCGGATGACGAAGGTAGTGTTGTGTCCCTTAGCCATAGCCGCTGTGCCTTGTCACTCAGCGGCCCGAAAGTTACCAATCTTTTGAGGCGGGGCATCCGTCTTGATTTGTCGGAGGCAGCCTTTCCCGTCGGCGCTTGCGGGTTCACGGAGATCCATGGTTTGGGTGTTCTATTGATCCGCAACAAAGCTGATCAGTTCGAGTTGATTTTCATGCGGACTACCGCGCTGAATATGTGGACCTGGCTTACAGAAACTGCTGAACAGTTCGGTTACGAGGTTTTGTAAGCGTCGAACCCGCGACGAATGCGCGCCGCGCGGCCAATTTCATCCGCTTGTGAATAGGGAATGGCGGTCCCGACACCCCAGACGGGTCCGGGCCAGGCGACATCGCCTTCATGCCGGGCGACCACATGGATATGCAGTTGCGATACCATGTTGCCGAGGGCACCTACATTGACTTTGTGGGCCGAGAACAGCTCTTTCATCAATCGGGACGCCTGACGAATTTCGGCCATGACCCTGGGGTAGATATCCGCATCCAGATCATGCAGCTCGACAAGATTTTCCTGTCGCGGGACGAGGATTATCCACGGGTAACGGCTATCATTCATCAGCAGCACACGGCAGATGTCCAGTTCAAGTACGGTTTCAGTGTCATTGGCGAGCTGTGGATGAAGGTCAAACATGGCGGCCTCAATATAAGTGTCTTCGGACGGAGCGGTTGATGGCGTAAACAGTAATACAAAAATACCGTTGAAGAACAGCAAGTTTTTGCCATCAGCGACAGAACCGCGTAGTCTGGTGCGCAATAAGAACAACCCCTATTTCCAACAGGATGAGGAGCTTCAACATGAAGTTACAGGTCATATCTCTCAAATTTATTGCGGCCCTTGCCGCGACGCTGCTGATGATGACAGCGCTGGCAACGGCTGAACCGACGCGGCTGACCTTTTTGCATACCAACGATATGGATCAGATTTCTGGTGTGAAGGGGAATGGCGGCTTTGCTGAACTCTCTGCCTTGTTAATGGCAGAACGGAAACGCTCTCCCAATTCCATTACGACCTTTGGGGGCGATTTGATTTCCCCGTCCATTCTTTCGGGTCTGACCAAGGGCACGCAAATGATCGAGTTGATGAACGCCGTGGACACGGATGTTGCTGTGCTCGGAAATCATGAATTCGATTTTGGACCTGAGGTCACGGCGGCGCGGGTTGCCGAGTCTAACTTTCCATGGCTCGGCACCAATATCTTTGATGCCAGCGGTAAGATTGCGGTCGGAGCCGAAGGTTACCTGATCATGGAGATTGCCGGATTCAAAGTTGGCTTCTTCGGGATCACCACACCGGAAACCAAGTTTCTAGCGTCCCCTGGGGATGGCATCAAATTTGGCGATATCTTCGAGACGGCGGAACGGGCTGTCAAATCCCTGAAAGAGCAGGGGGCAGAGATTATCGTCGCCATGACTCATATGGATTTTGAAGAAGACATGCGACTGGCCAGAAGTGTGAAAGGCATTCATTTGATTTTGGCTGGGCATGATCATATTCCGGCAAATATGGTTGTTGGCGGCACGACAATCATGCAGTCCGGATCGCAGGGTATTTATCTTGGTGTTGTGGATCTGGATGTTGAATGGATCGAAAAGCGCGGAAAGAAACGCCTTGTGGTGCAACCGAGCTGGCGCATGATCCCAACGAAGGGTGCGGATCGCGACCCGAAAATCGGGGCCATTGTTGCCCGCTATGAAGCAGAGCTCGATAAAGAACTTGGTGTCGAAATTGGCACAACGACCGTGGCACTGGATACGCGCCGCGGGACTGTTCGTTCAATGGAATCAAATTTCGCCAATCTCATTGCCGATGCCATGAAAGATGAAGTGAGTGCAGATATCGGTTTCACCAATGGCGGCGGTATTCGCGGCGACAAGGTTTATGACGCGGGAACGGTTCTGACACGCAAGGATATCCTGACGGAACTGCCATTTGGCAATGTCACTGTAAAAGTTGAGATTACCGGAGCGGATGTCAAAAAGGTTGTCGAAACCGGCGTCTCCAAAGTTGAGGATGTGGCCGGACGGTTTGGGCATTATTCAGGCCTGACCTTTGGCTACGATAAAGCATTGCCTGTCGGCTCACGTGCCTATGATATCAAAGTCAACGGGGAGCCGTTAGATCCGTCTAAGACATATACTCTGGCGACCAATGATTATGTTGCCAACGGTGGCGACGGGTATGCGGTTCTTAAAGGAAAACCGCAGTTAATTGACCGCGCCGGAGGAACGCTTATGGCGACCACGGTCATCGACTATATTGCTGAACGCGGCGAAATAAGCCCGACAACAGGCGATCGTATCAACGCGAAATAACAGCTAGAATATGGGCGCAAAGGCATAGACTTGCCTTTGCGCTTTTTTCTTTGCTTTTCAAACAGGATGCTTGACGTTAATCTGCGGCAAAAGCAACCGCACGGCCGCCGTTCAAGCGCAGCCGAAAGATAAAACAGGATCCAGATTATGACCGACACCCTTGTCACGCCGTCTTCTTCCGAAACTTTTGAATTCATCCATTATGCCGAACGTATGCGTCAGGCGGCGGCGGCCAAGCCGGATTTGCCGGTTATCAAATGTGGTGAAATCGTCCGCACCTGGTCGGAGTTTTTACCGCGCACCAATCAGGTGGCCAATATGCTGGCTTCCCGTGGTTTGGGTCGGGGCGATATGGTTGCGATTTTGGCAAAAAGCAGTGTCGAGTATCTGGAAGTTTTTCTGGGCGCGCTGCAAGCCGGGTTATGTATTGTTCCTCTCTCTGGCATGGCGTCGTCAGAACAGCTGGCTGTAATGATCCGGGATTCCGGATCGAAAATGGTCTTCGCGTCTGAAGCCACCAAAAATTTGATCGATCCTTTTAAAGGAACAGTCGACGACGTGCCGGCTGATGGGTATGTGGCGTTTGACTTTGAAGCCGAAGGCTGGACGCCCTACGAAAGCCGACTTGAGGATGTTTCGGATGCTGATTTGTTTGTCGATGTCGTTGAAACAGATCCCTTCAACCTGATTTATTCCTCCGGTACTACCGGAGTTCCCAAAGGAATTGAACAGAGCCAGAAAATGCGGAACCAGCATATCGTTCGCTTCGAAGCCATGGGAATTAATTCCCATGCCGTGACCCTTGTATCCACAGCACTTTATTCAAACACAACGCTGGTAGCGCTGCTGCCCACGTTGGCGCTGGGCGGCCGGATTGTCGTGATGCCCAAGTTTGATGCCGGTGAGTTTCTGAAGATCGCCGCGCTCGAAAAGGTTAGCCACGCCATGCTGGTCCCCGTGCAGTATCAGCGCATTCTCGCGCGACCCGATTTTGATAGCTATGACCTCAGTTCCTTTGAAGTGAAACTATCTACCAGCGCGCCGCTCCGTGAGGGCGTCAAACGAGATATTGTCGCGCGGTGGCCGGGCAAGATGATTGAAGTGTATGGCCTGACGGAAGGTGGCATCGGTACCGCTTTGTCGGCAACTGAGTTTCCCGATAAGCTGGCCTCTGTTGGACAAGCCGGTGAGGGCACTGAGCTGCGGATCATCAATGAACGAGGGGTTGAACTAGCCAAAGGCGAGATCGGCGAAATCGTTGGCCGGTCCGATGCCATGATGTCTGGATATCATGGTCGGCAGGATTTGACAGAAGAAATGATTTGGCGGTCGCCGGATGGAAAAGTTTTTTTCAAAAGCGGCGATATGGGTCGATTTGACGAAGATGATTTTCTGTTCCTGCTCGACCGTAAGAAAGACATGATCATCTCCGGCGGGTTCAATATATACGCGGCAGATATCGAAGTTGCGTTGACGAAACATGAAAATGTCGCCGATGTGGCCGTGATTGGTATCCCGAGCGAGGAATGGGGGGAAACGCCTCTAGCGCTTGTTGTCAGGTCTTCCGGGTCGCAGACTTCGGAGGAAAATATCCGCAAATGGGTGAATGAACGGCTGGGGAAATCCCAGCGGGTATCTGCTGTCGAATTTCGCGATAATCTACCGCGCAGTACTATTGGCAAAGTCATGAAACGTGAACTTCGGGTGCCGTACTGGGAAAATTCCTAACGGTCATAGGGATGTTGAGTTGCATTTAGATTTACAATTATTTCGCGTATAAAATTTACCTAGTACTCTTTAAGTACTGCTTTACCAAAGTTTAAGAGTTTACTGCCAAAATAAGAGCATAAATTTATTGAGTTGGTATTTCCGCCTCCGGGCGGGCAGATTTGTTTGAGATCAAGGTATTTAGAATGAGTACGGGAGATGAGGGTCTGGAAGCGGATATCGCTGACAAACCGACATTAAAAAAGCGCTTCAAAGCTTGGTGGAATGGCTATGATCTGGATGACGGAAAGCCTCAACTTGTTCTTGAAGAAGCAGAGCGGCAACAAGTTGCTGATGATGGTCCGCCGACGGTGAAGGGATGGAGTGTCAGTCGTCAGAAGTCCGTGGTCACGCTTTTTGGTGAAGGGATGACCCGTTGTATTCCCGACGAGATGAAAACCAAAATGACCCAGCCCATGGGCATCAACAAAACCATGAGTGTGAGTGAGCTCGGTGGAAACATGGCGGGATTCTCGCGTTGGGTTGCGGAAACATATGAAACATATGTAACTAATTATGATGAAGACCAGACGCTTATCGATGCGGCCAATGAAATGACAAAAATGGCGGGTCTGCAACGCAATATAACGTCCGTTAAATGTGATTTTGAGGATTTCAAACCCAAAGACCGTTCGGCAAACGTGGTCTACTCGTCAGAATCTTTGTTCCACGTAAAAGATAAACGAAAATGCTTCAAAGCCATTCATCGGATGTTAAGACCGGAAGGTCAGTTCATGATGTCAGATTTCATGCTTGATGGTATGGGAGGGGAAGCACCGGAGTTGGATAAGTGGAAGCAAAACGAACCTTCGACCCCTCATTTGTTGGACGTCCAGGAAACCCGTAAATTGATGACGGATGCTGGTTTTGATGTCAGCATCGCGGAGAATATTACGGATGAATATCGCTTGAACGTC
>NZ_JBALWD010000036.1:0-35963 GCF_036960985.1 Sneathiella sp.
CATCCCCCCACCGGGATGCTCTAGACTGGAAGGTTTAGTTTATCATGACAGAAGAACTGCGTCCGGAGATACGTACAAACTCTCCTTTATTTTCATCCGGCCCTTGCGCCAAGCATCCCGGATGGTCTCTTAAAAATCTCGAAAATGCCAGCCTGGGCCGATCTCATCGATCCGCTGAAGGTAAAACCAGGCTAAAAGCGGTCATAGATCAACATCGATCAATTCTCGGCATTCCCGATGACTATAAAATCGGTATTGTGCCCGGATCCGACACCGGCGCCGTCGAAATGGCACTTTGGTCGCTACTGGGTGCTCGCCCCGTCAATATGCTCGCATGGGAGAGTTTTGGCGCTGGATGGGCAACCGATGTTGTCAAACAACTCAAGCTTCAAAATGCGGAAGTGACGACATCTGACTATGGCGATATTCCCGATTTGTCCGCAGTTGACTGGAAGAAGGACGTTGTCTTCACCTGGAACGGAACCACTTCTGGTGTGTGCGCGCCGAACGGTGACTGGATCGACAGTGATCGTGAAGGCCTGGCCATCTGTGACGCCACTTCAGCTGTTTTTGCCATGGAACTTCCATGGGACAAGCTGGATGTTGTTACCTGGTCTTGGCAGAAGGTTTTGGGGGGTGAGGCCGCTCACGGCATGTTGGTCCTTAGCCCGCGCGCTGTCGAGCGCCTGGAAAGCTACACACCGTCCTGGCCATTGCCAAAAATCTTTCGCATGACAAAAGGCGGAAAACTTATCGACGGCATATTTGTTGGTGAAACCATCAATACGCCATCAATGCTGGCGGTCGAAGATGTCCTGGATGCCTTAAACTGGGCCGAAAGTATTGGCGGAGGCAAAGGTATGATCGCGCGCGCAAATGCCAACGCTGGCGTGATAGACTCCTGGATTGCTACGTCAGATTGGGCGGATTATGTCGCGCTTGATCCGACTTGTCGCAGCACAACATCGATCTGTCTTAAAATTACCTCTGACTGGTTTGTAAAACTTCCGAAAGATGAACAGCCGAAAGCTGCGAAAAAACTGGTGTCGATTTTAGCCGATGAGGGAATTGCCCTGGATATCGGATCTCATCGAGATGCACCGGCTGGTCTGCGGATCTGGGCCGGCTCGACGATTGAGGCGTCAGATTTGAAAGCATTGATGCCCTGGCTCGACTGGGCCTACGCGACACTAAAATCAACATATAAAATTTAGTTCCCAACCTTGAGGAATAGAAAAATGGTCAAAGTATTAATCTCTGACAAGATGAGCCCGCGTGCGGCGGAAATTTTCCGGGACCGTGGTGTGGAAGTCGACGAAAAACCGGGTATGACACCGGAAGAACTAAAAGCCTGCATCGGTGAGTATGACGGTCTCGCGGTCAGGTCGGCGACTAAGGCGACTGCAAATATTATTGCATCAGCTACGAATTTGAAAGTAATTGGTCGGGCCGGTATTGGCGTTGATAATGTGGATATTCCGGCAGCAACAGCGGCAGGTATCTGCGTTATGAACACACCGCACGGAAATGCCATTACCACTGCAGAACACGCGATAGCGATGATGTTTTCGTTGTCCCGGCATATTCCAGCGGCCAATAAGTCGACACAAGATGGAAAGTGGGAAAAATCCAAATTTATGGGCGTTGAGCTCTATGGAAAAGTACTAGGTGTTGTCGGCTGCGGCAACATTGGCTCTATTGTTGCCGATCGTGCTATTGGTCTAAAAATGAAGGTTGTCGCCTATGATCCATTCCTGTCACCAGAACGCGCAGTAGAATTAGGTGTTGAGAAGCTTGAATTGGATGAGCTTTTCGCACGGGCCGATTATATTTCGCTGCATACGCCAATCACGGATAGCACACGAAATATCGTCAATGCCCAGAATATTGCGAAAATGAAATCAGGTGTGCGCATTATTAACTGCGCTCGCGGAGGCCTTGTTGTTGAGGAAGATCTGAAAGCCGCCCTTGAAAGCGGTCATGTCGCCGGTGCTGCTGTCGATGTGTATGTCAAGGAACCAGCGACCGAGAATATCCTTTTTGGCCTGGATAACGTTGTGACCACACCGCATCTAGGTGCGTCAACGGATGAAGCTCAAGTCAATGTCGCCATTCAAGTGGCGGAGCAGATGTCCGATTACCTACTGCTGGGGTCCGTCACCAATGCGTTGAATATGCCATCGGTTTCTGCCGAGGAAGCACCTAAGCTGAAGCCTTATATGGATTTGGCGACACAACTGGGCAGCTTCGCCGGCCAGGTAACGGAAACCGGCATAAAAAGTGTGCGTATTGATTATGAGGGGCAGGCGGCAAGCCTGAACATCAAGCCCCTTACATCGATTATTCTCCAGGGATTACTCGGCCCGCTGCTTGAAAGCGTCAATATGGTCAATGCGCCACTTGTCGCCAAAGAACGGGGCATTGATGTTACTGAAAGCATCAACGATCGTGAAGATGACTATCAGACCCTTATCCGTCTTTGTATTACCACTGAGAACCAGACCCGGGATATTGCCGGTACATTGTTTGGAGATGATCGTCCGCGAATAGTCAGTATCAAGGGGATAAATATGGAAGCTGAGCTTGGACCGCACATGCTTTATATAACCAATCAGGACAAACCTGGTTTCATCGGTGCAATGGGATCTATTCTCGGTAATGCCGAGGTGAATATTGCGACATTCCATTTAGGTCGAGATCAAAAGAAAGGCGAAGCGATCGCCTTGATTGAGATAGATTCGGAATTATCGAAAGATACGATGGATATGGTCTGTAAATTACCACAGGTGACACAGGTTAAAGCGCTAAAGTTCTAGTCTTCGTCCTAAAAAATACAAGCTTTTGCCCAAATCAGAAAAGCGACACCTAAAAAGTGTCGCTTTTTTGCTGTTCCAGTTGGCGCGGGCAACGAAATATGCTTTATAGGCCCACGTAATGAATGACTATTCTGAAAAAGGTCTGCTACCGGCCGGACTGGCCGATATGTTGCCTCCCGCCGCTAGACAAGAATCGGCAATCAGCGAAACCCTCATGCGGGTTTTTGGTGCTAATGGCTATCTGCAAGTTAAGCCTCCCCTCATAGAATTCGAAGAACATTTGCTGGAAGGGTCTGGTGCGGCGTTGGCCTCCAAGATGTTCCGTGTAATGGATCCGGTTTCACATCGAATGATGGGAATTCGGACGGATATGACTTTGCAGGTTGCACGCATTGCCACGACCCGCATGAAACAGGATCCACGACCTCTAAGGTTGTCATATGCAGGACAGGTCCTTCGTGTTTATGGAAGCCAGCTGCGCCCCGAACGACAATTCGCCCAGGCTGGTGTAGAGCTGATCGGTAGTACCGAGACGACTGCTGATGCTGAATTGATTCTTTTGGTAAGAGAAGCTTTGGTTGCTCTAGAAATTAGTGATTTCACACTTGACTTAACGCTTCCAAATCTTGTTCCAACTATATGTAAAGAATTAGATATTGACCCTGAAATTGCCAAAGATGCGAGAGAATCTCTGGACCATAAGGATGCGGCGAAACTCGCAAAATATGATCCAGAACTATCGTCGATTTTGACAGCATTGCTCAAAGCTGCTGGACCGGTGCCGCAAGCCTTGGAATCACTCGCTTCGGTAAATCTACCAGAAAAAGCTGCGAAACAGATTGAGGATTTAAAACAACTTGTTTCGTTTCTTGCTGTCGCCGCACCGGACTTGCAGCTGACCATCGACCCTGGTGAGTATCGCGGATTTGAGTACCAGACTGGTTTGAGCTTTACCGTCTTCGCTCGAAATGTTCGCGGTGAGTTGGGCCGTGGCGGACGTTATCAGTTGATGGACGGGGAACCGGCATCCGGGTTCACATTGTTCTTGGACAGTTTGATGCGCGCCGTGTCACGCGACACAACAAGCGATCGGATCTACCTTCCGTTCGGAACGGAATTAAGGCAAGGCAAAACGCTTCGGGAAGAGGGCTGGAAAACGATCGCCGGCCTTTCTGTGGAAACAAACATCAGTGAAGAAGCACAGCGGTTGCATTGCAGCCATATATATCATGCCGAGGGCATTCAGAAAATTTCCTAACAGACGACGTTTTTGAGGACAGAAGATAATGGCGAACGTAGCAGTAGTGGGCTCTCAGTGGGGCGACGAGGGTAAAGGCAAGATCGTTGACTGGCTTTCAGAACGGGCTGATGTGGTCGTTCGCTTTCAAGGAGGACACAATGCCGGACACACACTGGTTGTTGATGGCAAAGTGTATAAGCTCAGCTTGCTTCCCTCCGGCATTGTTCGGGGCGGTAAAATATCCGTTATCGGAAATGGTGTAGTTGTCGATCCCTGGGCGCTGGCTAAGGAAATTGAGACAGTCCGCGCACAAGGTGTGGTCATTGACCGGACTACATTGAAGATCGCGGAGAATGCAACATTGATACTACCCTTGCACGGCGAACTTGATGCGCTGCGAGAAGATGCATCTGCCGCAGTGAAAATCGGAACAACCCGCCGTGGTATTGGTCCGGCCTATGAAGATAAAACAGCGCGGCGGGCAATTCGCGTTTGTGATCTAACGGATGAAGATTTGCTTGCACGCAAGATTGACGTTCTGCTGAGCCATCACAATGCATTGCGCAAAGGACTAGGTGCCCCGTTGGTAGATGGCAATGAATTGCTCGCGCAACTTATCGAGATTGCACCGCTCGTACTGGAATATGTCGATATCGTTTGGCGTCGGTTAGATGAAGCTAAAAAACAGCGCAAGCGTATTTTGTTTGAAGGTGCGCAAGGCAGCATGCTGGATAATGATCACGGAACCTATCCATTCGTAACCTCTTCTAATACGCTGGCAGGTCAGGCCGCAGTGGGGAGCGGCGTTGGCCCTGGATCAATTGGCTATGTGCTGGGAATAACCAAGGCTTATACCACGCGTGTGGGTGAGGGGCCGTTTCCAACAGAACTTTTTGATGAAGTTGGTGTTGGTCTAGGTGAACGTGGGCGAGAATTTGGTGTTGTAACAGGACGTAAGCGCCGATGTGGTTGGTTTGATGCGGTTATGGTGCGACAGGCTGTCAAAACAGGCGGAATCACAGGAATTGCGCTGACCAAGCTTGACGTTCTTGACGGGATGGACGAGCTGAAAGTCTGTGTCGGGTATGATCTTCGGGGCCAAAAGTTGGACTATTTCCCGTCGAATATGGCGGATCAAGCCGCCGTGGTACCGATCTACGAAACACTGGATGGTTGGAGCGCCAGTACTTACGGTGCGCGGAGTTGGGCTGACTTGCCAGCGGAAGCTGTCAAATACATTCGTCATATTGAAGAGCTCATCGAAGCACCTATTTCCCTTGTATCCACCAGTCCGGAGAGGGAAGATACAATCCTGGTTCGAGATCCGTTCGACGATTGAAGTTGAAAATTATCCATATTTTTTATTCGCCGTTCTGGATCGGCATGTTATTTTAAATAATGAAAATGCCACCAAAAGATTTATTACAAGTTGCTCTAGGGGGATTTATCGCATTGATGGTAGGTCTAGCTTTGGCGCGATTTGTTTACACACCAATTCTGCCATATATGGAAGCAGAATTGGGGATAACAAAAACGCAAGCTGGCCTTATCGCATCGGCTAATTTTCTAGGATATTTAGTAGGCGCCGTTTTTGCCGCCAAAGGTAGCTTGCCTGGCAGTGTCCGCAACTGGCTGCTGTCGTCGTTATTGATTTGTGCTGTTACTACGATGGCAATGGGTTGGACAACTTCCTTTGATTTATTGCTGGTTTTGAGGGTTGTTGGTGGTTGTGCAACTTCCTTCGTTATGATTTTCGGCTCTGCACTTGTACTGACTAGATTGGCTGCCAGAGGGCATTCTGGGCTTTCCGCTGTCCATTTTGCTGGTGTCGGAATGGGTATTGCCGCATCGGCAATATTGATATCTGTTCTGGCCAAAGCAGGAGTAGGATGGCAGGGGATGTGGATATGGAGCGGGGCAATTTCACTTGTACTCGTCATACCAGTGTATTTTCTTATTCCGTCTCCACCACCACAAGATGTGCGCCAGCAAGTTTCTGGTAAACCTGTATTTAGTAGACCTTTGAAGGCGTTAATCGTTGCATATTTTTTGCTCGGGTTTGGCTATATTATAACTGCAACCTTTATTTCAGTTTTAGTAAAACAAGTCCCAGAATTGCAGTGGATGCAATCCATTGTTTGGCTTGTCGTAGGAATCGCCGCTATTCCTTCCGTTGCATTCTGGACATGGTTAGGTGTGAAGATTGGGAGCTCTTACACCTACGCGATAGCCTGCATAGCCCTGGCTATAGGTGTTGCGGTAAGCGTTTTGGGACATGGTGAAGTGTCGTTTTTGGTGGCATCCGCGCTGTTAGGTGCAACTTTCATGGGTTTGACTGCTTTGGGATTGGTCAACGCTCGCGAACTGCTTCCGGATTACCCTCGGCAGATTATGGCAATTATGTCCATCGCCTTTGGGCTGGGCCAAATGATTGGTCCGACTTTCGCGGGTTTTGCTCATGAGATTTACGGAAGCTTTATGGTGCCGTCGCTCGTTGCCGCAATTGGATTAATAATTGCGGCATTCCTGGTTGTGTTCATTAAAGAAAAAGACTCGTCAGCGGCGAAACCATAAGCCTTCAAATTAACGCCATTTTAAGGTAAATTTGCCATCCTGTTGTTCGAAATTGAAACTTTGAACGTAAGCACCCTGCAATGTCGTTAGCTGAAGAAATTATAGAACCGCAAGACAGTGCTCCTATCGAGACAGGCGCGCAACTGGATGGGCGTTATCTGATCGACTTGTCTGCCCGCTTGAGCTTCCTAGATAAAGGGCAAAATCAGGCGTACAAAGTTATCGACGCAAAAAACCCGGATGTAGAGTTTTTTGCCATGATTTCGAACCCGTTTGTTCCTTATCGCCTGGATCTCGCCGAAGCGATGATGGCAAGCCATATCCCGGGCATTAGTGATTTGCTCGCGCATGGGCCAGTTCGGTTCGGGGAAATGGACATTCGGTACGTATTCATCTTTAGGATGCCGGACGGAGGTTTGATTTTCAATCGAGCTGATGGGCCGTTCGGTGAGCAGATTGTCCTGAATAAAATTGTTCCTCGGTTAATTGAAATATTAACAGCGCTTGAAAAGCTGAATATTCCCCATCGTGGGATAAGAGTGGACAACCTTTTCTACGAGGATGCGGAGCGAACAAAAATCGTACTAGGCGAAAGTATATCCACGCCAGCCGGATCTGATCAAAATGATGTCTATGAGCCTGTTGAAAGCGCAAATGCGCATGCTTATGGTCGCGGTGTCGGAGATATCGGCACTGATGTTTATGCCATGGGTGTTTTAATTGTCCATTTGCTCTTAGGCCGATTACCCGCAGAGGAGATGACGGCCGAGCAGATATTTGTGTCGAAACTTGATCAGGGCAGCTATTCCTTATTAACTTCAGATTTAACTTTGTCTTCAAGGATGCAGTTATTACTGAAAGGGCTACTCCATGATGATCCTGCGCGTCGCTGGGATATTGAGTTACTCAGCAAATGGCGCGACATTGCGCATGACCGGGCTCAAATGGGAACAGGCGACCGCCAAGCCTTGGGAGCTTTATACGTCTCTGGGCAAGAGTACGATTCTCCGAAGCTTCTTGCAAACGCGTTAGCGGGCGTTCCCGAAGAAGCTTGTGAACTTCTCAAAAGTGGAAAGCTTGCAACCTGGGTTAAAAATTCTCTACGGGATAATGATACTGCTGACAATTTAGCGTCTATTCAAATGACAACCCGCGGCAGGTCTCAGGGTGCGCAACTGTCAAAATTGACGGCGTCCGCGCAGGTATGCAATTTATTGTCACCAATGGGTGCCATTAGATACCGTGAACTAGCATTCGCAAAAGACGGATTGCCAAGTCTTCTGGCCTATGCTTTTCAAAATGATGATACAGCGATGAAAGCATCATTAGGTGAATTACTTGAAAGCGGCATTCTAACGACCCTTATGGACAATGATGTTGGCGGGGAGGGGTCGCGCGCCAAAGGCGCGTTACTATTATCTAAGGTATCTGACTGTCTCGAGCACATGAAAAATAAGGATCGATTTGGTTTTGGGCTTGAGCGATGTCTGTACGAACTTAACCCTACGGCGCCGTGTTTAAGCCCGAGCTTGATTGGTAGCCATGTCAGCACAATGGCACGATTTATGAAAGTCGTGGAGAAGAAACTCACGACACCGGGAAACCAGATAAACCCGTTCGATAGGCATTGTGCAGCCCTTATTGCTGTAAAAGCATCTGGGCAGGGAAGGAGTTTTCGACAGATGGGCCTTGGAAATCCAGGCAGTGTTGAGCATTCTGCGGGCCTGCTCAATATGTTTGGGCAGCTACAAAAAATTTATCACCCTGGACCGTTACCAGGATTTTGCTTATGGGCTGATTCCCTGTTGAAACCCTTGATTGCCAACTTAAAATCAGAGCTCCGACGGGAGTTCGTTATGAAACGGTTTGAGGATGCTCGAACAAGCGGAAATCTGGAAACAATTTTGCTCGCGACAGATATCCGGCGGCATATCAGAAAAGACGAGAAAGAATTCCATCAGGCGAGATCAAATTTTACCGGTATTGAGCAGTTAGCTGTAAGGTTGGAGGCGGCCACCGAAGAGCGAAAAGCGGCGGCGTCGCGTTACGGTAATTGGATCGCATCCGTCTTGTCAATAACAGCACTTCTCACCAGTATGGGCTTATCTGCCCTTCATTTTATGGGATAGTACATGGCGAAGAATAAACCACAGCAACAGAAGCAAACGGGGACGCATCGTAAACCGGTATTTTGGATTTCGATTTTTGTCGCACTAGGTGCGGTTTTCTTTCCGCCTACCATGTTGGTGCTCTTGTCAGGCATGATCCCGAGCATTGTGGCAGCATTGCTAAATACGAAACGAGGAACCGGAAACTTACCGGCAATGATTGCCTTGAACCTCTCCGGCGTTATTCCTGTTCTAGGTATCTTGTGGCAACGCGGTGGTAGCTTTCATCAGGCGTTTACCCTATTAGCTGACGTATATATGTGGTTGGCAATGTTTGGTGGTGCCGGTATCGCGATGTTCCTGACATGGAGCGTTCCTGTCTGTGTCTATGCAATTTATGATGTGCAAGCTAAATCATCTGTTCGTAAGCTTCTTAAGCAAAGACGAAAACTCGTGGAAGAGTGGGGCACGCAAGTTGGGACGGACGCAATCTCTGCGACAAACCAAAATTAGTGATATTCTGCGATTTCGGCCATAAAAACTGGATTCTTTCCACGCGGAGCTCCATACTCTTGGCACCCTATTTTACTGCGGAAGAAAGATACCATGACAGATCACGTATATTGGATACTCGAACTTGATGTAAATGAAGGCCAGATGGCGAATATGAAAGCGTTGATGGCGGATATGGTCGCGGCAACGTCGCAGGACGAGCCCGGTGCGCTGGACTATCAATGGTCTCTAACGGCCGATGAAAAAACCTGCCACATTTTTGAAAGATACAAAAATTCAGCAGCTACGTTAGTTCATATGGGAAATTTCGGTAGCAAATTCGCGGGTACATTCATGAAAGTTTTTACTCCGAAAAAATTCACGCTTTACGGCTCTCCAACTCCAGATGTTATGGCTGCGTTGGGACCTATGGGCCCAGTAGAAATGTCGTCAATAGGTGGATTTACCCGATAAATCGAAAAGTATTCAAATAAAAAGACGCTGATAACTTTTCAGCGTCTTTTTATAACGATCTAAGTTGCTGAACCAAATCCAGTTTAGTTCAGGCGTTCTTCCATCACTTTTGCTTTCATGGCACGCTGCAGTTTTTCAAAAGCTCTGACCTCAATCTGGCGGACGCGTTCGCGACTTATTTTATAATGCTGACTCAGCTCTTCTAACGTCTGGGGTTCGTCTTTGAGACGTCGCTCCGTCAGAATATGCTGTTCCCTTTCATTGAGGCATTCCATTGCCTGCCCGAGCATGACACGTCGGCTTTGTAACTCCTCGTTATCAGCAAATATCGTTTCCTGGTTGGGGGTATCGTCCTCCAGCCAATCCATCCATTCACCTTCACTTTCAGCGCGCATAGGAGCGTTCAAGCTGTGATCCGGTGCCGTAAGACGGCGGTTCATATTGATGACTTCTTCTTCGGAGACACTAAGCTTCGTTGAAATTGTTTTAACCTGCGCGGCGGTCATATCCCCTTCATCAATGGCTTCAATTTGACCCTTGATCTTACGGAGATTAAAAAATAGTTTTTTCTGAGCTGCGGTCGTTCCCATTTTGACCAGAGACCAGGTGCGTAAAATATATTCCTGGATAGCAGCTCGGATCCACCACATAGCATAAGTCGAAAGCCTGAACCCTTTTTCCGGCTCAAACCGTTTGACGGCCTGCATCATGCCGACATTGCCTTCTGAGATAAGCTCGGCGACAGGTAATCCGTAACCACGGTAACCCATGGCAATTTTTGCAACGAGACGAAGATGACTTGTCACCATTTGATGGGCAGCATCTGTATCCTCACGATCCTTCCAGGCTTTTGCCAGCATATATTCTTCACTGGCTTCCAACATGGGAAATTTGCGAATTTCTTGTAAATAGCGGGATAAACCGCCTTCTGGGGTTAAGACTGGTAAAGATGTAGCACTCATGACTAGGACCCTCTCTTTAGAATTGGCGCTTAATTTCCCACCGTTCTCGACGCATGAAAAATCTGCCCAAAAATTACTCTTCCTGTCTAATCGGAGATTGTTTTATTATTCTCATCAACCTTTTAAGGCTGTGATCAATCTCTTCATATCATTTGGTAATTCTGCCTCAAATTTCAAGGGTTTGTCTGTGACGGGATGCACAAAACCAAGGGTTTGGGCATGCAAAGCCTGCCGTGGAAATTTCCTAATAGTAGTTTGCCTGGATTCTGGGAGAGATTTGGTTCTGCTCAGTTTCGGCCGTGTATAAACAGGATCCCCGACAAGTGGATAGCCAATGTGGGTCATATGGACCCTGATCTGATGTGTACGGCCTGTTTTCAGGCGGCATTGCATAAGACAAGCAAGGTCGTTGTAATTTTCTTCCAACTCATAATGAGTAAAAGCGGTTTTTCCGCCAGCTACCAGCGTTGTCATGCGTTTGCGGTTGTTGGGATCCCGACCAACGTTTTTGTCGATATTTCCGCTCGCCGGATAAACCCGCCCCCAGACGACAGCTTTATACATGCGCTCGATGTCATGGGATTCGAATAAAGCAGCCAGACCTCGATGCGCGGCATCAGTTTTGGCAACAACCAGTAAACCGCTGGTATCCTTGTCAATACGGTGCACAATACCAGGCCGTTTGACACCGCCAATACCCGAAAGGCTGTCGCCGCAGTGATGCAAAAGGGCATTGACCAAAGTACCGGTCCAATTTCCGGCAGCTGGATGGACGACCATGGGAGCAGGCTTATTGACAACAATCAGATATTTGTCTTCAAACACGATATCCAGCGGTATGTCTTCAGGTTCCGGATCCGGTTCGGTTGCCGGTGGAATAGTAAGATGATATATTTCGCCGGCGCGAACGCGGCGTGCTGTATCGGTAATTGCTTTTCCCTCACGAAGCACAAGACCTGTTTTAATGAGGGGATGGATTCGGTTGCGCGAAAGCGTGCCTATGGCATCAGTTAGAAAGCGGTCCAGTCGTTTTCCGGCCGCTGCTTCTGAAACTTCGACTTGATGTGTCCCCTCAGGTGATGGCATATCAATGTACCAGACTAAATTGTTAAAATATGAGGCGACCAGATGTCAGAACAAATGGAACAAGAACCCCGACCCAATCTGACTCTCTTGAAATGGATCGTTGGTGTCCTTGGGTTTCTCATCATTCTTTTCGTCGTCGTAATAGCGGTTACCATATATAAGCGCATGACGGCAACTGATACTACAGAAATGGTGACGAGTACTACTGCCCAGCCAATAGTTGGAAAATCTTTTGCAGCCTTTGGGGACAAACGGATACCTATTCCCGACGATATGGATGTTATTAGTCTGACCGCCTCGGAAAGCCGTCTATTTGTTATGCTAGGCACCGAAGGGGCGGCCCGCCTCATTTTAGTTGTAAATGTAGCAACCGGGGAAGTTGTGGGCGCACTTAACCTTGAAAAAGACGGAATTCAATGACAATTGAAATCCGTTCAACTGATCTTGACTGTTTAAAAAAACATACGAAAGCATGTTGGCCGGAAGAAGCTTGTGCGCTGTTGGTTGGTCGGCATAAGGGAAATCAGCATTGGATCGTAAATTTTGTCGAACCCGCGAGAAACATTGCCAAAAATCCATCCCAATTTTTTGAAATTGATCCTGCATTACGGATTAGGTTGGAAATGAAAAACCTCTTCGAAAGGGATGAAATTATTGGAGTTTTCCATTCTCATCCAGAGGGAAAAGCGACATTATCTGAAACAGATAAAAACAATATACGAGAACCAAATTTGTTTTGGCTGATTGCTAGTACATTATCAGGTAAAGTCGACGAATTATGTGCATTTGCTATTGCCGATGATCACAATATTAATCAACTAACGTTGCTGTCAACATGTGATGTTAATGGAGACTAATTTACTTATATGAACAATAATCATCTTATAAATTTTGCCAGCGATAACTCCGCGCCCGTTGCGCCAGAAATAATGGCAGCACTTGCAGCGGTCAATCAAGGCCCCGCACTTGGGTATGGCAATGATGCTGTAACCGCGAGCTTCGAGATACGCCTCAAAGAAATATTCGAGTGTGATTTACGCGCATTTCCAGTCGCGACGGGGACCGCCGCCAATGTGCTGGGCCTGAGTGTTTTAGTACCGCCTTATGGATCCATCTACGCACATCGTTTGGGGCATATCGAGATTGATGAATGCGGAGCGCCGGAATTTTACACAGGCGGCGCCAAAATTACGTTGCAAGATGGCAAAAACGGAAAACTGGACGCGAAGGAATTGGACAAGGTTCTTTCCCAATCTGGCGCCGGAAATGTACATCATGTTCAGCCTGCTGCGGTCAGCCTGACACAAACGACGGAATGCGGCACTGTCTACACCGCGGATGAAGTCTTTGCTATAAGTGAAACAGCAAAAGCCCACGGGCTTGGGGTGCACATGGATGGCGCGCGATTTGCGAACGCTGTGGTTAGCCTTGGTTGCGCGCCGGCAGATACGACGGTAAAGGCGGGGGTTGATGTTCTCTCGTTGGGGGCAACGAAGAACGGTGCGATGGCCGTTGAAGCTGTTGTCTTCTTTAATAAGGAGAAAGCACAAGAATTTGAATTTCGTCGTAAACGCGGTGCGCATTTATTCTCCAAAATGAGATATTTGTCGGCACAATTGGACGCTTATTTTACGGACGGTTTATGGCTAGAATTTGCGCGCCACGCCAATGAAATGGCGAGCCGACTTGCAACTGGAATAACTTTAAGTAAAAACGCAAACTTAATGTATCCCGTTGAAGCAAATATGGTTTTTACGAAAGTTTCTAGTGAAGCGATGACTAACCTGGAAAAATCAAATGTTCTGTTTTATCCCGAAGGTCCGAAAGAGGCGTCGACCATCCGTCTTGTCGCATCCTGGAACACTACAGCAGAAGAAGTTGATGCAGTATTAGCCCTAATCGGTTAATGGGTTTGTAGGAAAAAGTCGAAGGTGACGGCAAAGTTTGATTCCCGATGTATCTAAGGGTATTGAGGGGCGTGAATTGTGGAAATTGAGTTTTTCAGGATAAGGCTGTAATGCAGAGTATTCAAAATTTTTGGGATCTTGTTAAAGACGTTTGGCAAAGTGGTTACATGGGGATCAATTTTAGTGTCATCGTAACCATCTTGCTGATTCTTGCTTTTGCGCTGTTAGTTCGTGGAGTTTTTACGAGATTTGTCGTTAATCGACTGGCTAAAATGGCGGCGAAGACAGAAAATAAATTGGATGATAAAGTAATCGTGGCCATGAATGGTCCGATACGATTCATTCCTGTTGTCGTTGGCGTCTATTTTGCGTTTGAAGTGGCAAATATTCAGGATGGTGAAACTTTGGCAATTGCCTCCAGTAAAATTGTCCGATCCCTCATCGTTTTTAATCTTTTCTGGGCCTTGTACTGCGCTATTACGCCGTTGACGTTCCTTTTGGGGCGTCTTGAAGAAATTTTTTCCACGGAAATGGTCAGCTTCCTTGTGAAAATTATGAAAGGCATTGTTGCAGGCATTGGTGCGGCGACTGTTCTCGAGCTCTGGGGTATCGAAGTTGGGCCAATTATTGCGGGTTTAGGTATTGTTGGCGTGGCTGTTGCTTTGGGGGCGCAGGATTTGTTCAAGAATCTGATTAGTGGGTTTTTGATATTGGCTGAAAAACGCTTTAAAGCGGGCGACTGGGTAAAAGTAGATGGCGTTGTCGAGGGAACAGTGGAGAAAATTGGATTCCGCTCGACCATGATACGGCGCTTTGATCGGGCCCCGACAATTGTCCCAAATGCTACATTTGCGGATCGCGCTGTTACCAACTTTTCCGAAATGACCCATCGAAGGATTTATTGGAAAATTGGGGTCGAATATTCAACCTCTGTCGCACAAATGCAGGTCATAACGGAGCAAATACGAGACTATCTAATGGGAAATGCAGATTTTGCGCAACCTAACGAAGCGACAATGTTTGTCGTCACCGATAGCTTCAATGCCAGCAGTATTGATATCATGATTTACTGCTTTACCAAGACCACTAACTGGGGGGATTGGCTCGATATAAAACAAGATTTTGCCTATGCCATTAAAGGCATTGTAGAAGGAGCAGGTACTGGATTTGCCTTTCCTTCAATCTCTATTTACAAAGGCGAAGGAGCTGATGAGCCTGAAGCATTTGAGCCACCGCCAGATTTTAAAAAGGGACATAAAGATGATGGAGAAGGATCTCTATTTGAAGAACATGGACAATAAGATTTAATCTTTGAGGGCTTTGCGGATCAGATATTCGAAAACACCATTTTCTTCACTATACTTTTCAAGAATATTGCCACTTACATGGCAATAATGTTGAAAATCAATACTCGACGCTGGATCCGTCGCCAGCACAATAATGAGGTCGCCCGGTGCCAACGATTTTATTGCCTTTTTGGCCTTCAGGACGGGTAAGGGGCAATTGAGACCGGATGTATCCAGTCGTAAAATGGTATCAGGCACGTTAAGTTCCAGAAGATAAAATTATGCAACGATTTTTGAAACTTAACCGTCCGGCGCGGTTCGCGCAATAGGTCTGACAACACCTAATTTCTATAGCGCTGAATTTGAACCATATCCAGCGCGTCACTCAAAGACGGGCCGTTATGTAAAATGCGTAAGTCTCGACCCAGCAAAATAAATCCATGGTCACCTGACTGAAACAGGTAATTCTGCTCATCAGATCCTTTTAGAAACATTACTGTGCAAAGTGGATTGCCTCGATCTTCGACAGGTGTTTCGATACAGCAAGTTAAAGCCTCAGGAACAGTATCGAGCATAGCATATCCACACCAGCTACCGGTGCCATTTCTGGTTTCAAATTCTGAAGTCAGCTCTGCCGATAACCTGCTTGTGAAAGGGCGTATGTGAATTTCCTTCGATGACCCTTCGGGCGACCTTTTTAGATCCTCAGCCAGTGCATTTTTATCTTTTGACATGCCATTAGCTCCCAAAATTCACTCGTCTACTTGCATTAGTTTCGCAATAAACGGTTAATCTGGGGTTTACTTGCCCCAAAAGACTGAGGGGTACGAAGCTTTTATTTTCGTGAAAATATGTGAAATTCCTTCCTTATCATTAACCAAATTTACATTTTTTTTGGCTAAATTTAGAGGAAGGCAGGTCATTGTCGGCCTTTTTATGATTAATTTTTTTGGATTTTGGGCATATGCCAAAAACTCCTCAGTCACCGTCCGCTATTAGTCCGGATTACTTTGATCAGGGCAGGGATATCGAATATAGACCAGCGTCTTCCGCCGGCGGACCTTTGCAGAATCACGAGATTGGTGAAGCAGCATATTTCCTGAAACCGTTTGGTCGAACCTACCGTGAAGCTCTTGAAAACCTAATCACCGGAAGCATCCAGATTATCGGCCTTGACGACGTAAAAGCCCAGTATGCGGATCAGTGGGGTAGCATTGCTAAGAGCGTTCGAAAGATTACGGAAGCTTTTTTGAGCCGCAAACTAGGTAAAAGTGATGTTTTTGTTCCACTCGATGATGGCAGATTTGCCTTACTATTTGCCGGTATCAACCGCGATGAGGCATTGGAAAAATCGACGTTGATTGCATCGGAACTCGTCAGCAAACTGTTCGGAGAACTGCCCGGTGGAGATCTCATTTCTGTAGAAGCCGCGATGCTCGAAATTGAGGACTTTGACGGGCTGGAGCGAATAAAAGATTTGGATGACCTCATTCGATGTTTTCGTACAGCTATAGATAAAACCCAAGATAAACAGACGAAGGAATTTAGGCAAAGGAAGCCCCTAATTAATGTTCGATTTCGTCCATTAATTAATCGCCGGAAAAACTTTGTCGCGATGAATGAAGCCGTTGTTTTTCATGAAATCGATGGAAAAAATGTAGCCATCACATCTCACGATCCGGTTTATACGGGAACGCCAGCATTGCGCGCAGAGCTGGATTTCCTCGTACTCCGTGAAGCCGGCAAAACGCTCGAGCATTTGGGCGATATTGGCAACAAACCGACTATTCTTCTGTCGGTGCATTCAGAAACTCTGGCGGATTCGTTCTGGCGTGGAAAATATGCCCGTATTCTGTCATCACTTCCCGACTATACCTGTCGCCATCTTTTGCTAAATGTTCAAGGGACAGTCACAGGGACACCAAACAGTCGGTACAGGCAAATATTTACGTCTCTTCGCTCTATGGTCCTTGGCTTTACATTTGAAGTTAATCCGGAATGGTCAGAGTTTGAGGCGATAAAAGGCCTACCTATTCACGCTCTCTCTGTTTCGGGACATGACATTTCGGAAACAAAGCAAATCGAAAACTTGTTCAAGCTTGTTAAATTGAGCGGTAAAAAATGTATCTGGCGATCAATCGCTAGCGATGAATTGGCGCGTGCGGCCTTCACTATGAGTGTCGATTACGTTAGCGGTCCGATTTTCGGAAACGTACAAGAAGAGCCTTCAAAACCCTTTTCGTTGTCGGCTTAGCAATGTCCTATTTGCGAAGAACAGCAATCATTTCAACATGTGGCGACCAAAGAAATTGATCAACTGGTTGAACGAACTCTAATTCATAACCTGCAGAAATTAAGTGAGAGATATCTCTGGCAAACGTCACGGGATTACAAGATAGTGCCACAACTGTACCTACTGAACTTTCGGCAATCTCTTCAACCTGCGCTTTTGCACCGGCACGCGGCGGATCAAACAATAAACCATCGTAGTTCTTGAGTTCATTAGTGAAAAGAGGGCGACGAAATAAATCACGAACTTCCGTACTGATTGGAAGAATATTTTTATTTGCGGATCTCTGCAACGCAGAAATCAACTCTTCATCGCCGTCGACCGCATGTACCTTTGATAATCGCGATAGAGGAAAGGCGAAACTACCGCAACCCGCAAACAGATCGACAACATTACTACAATTTTTCAAAGCTTCCTTTGCGATTGCAACCAAAGCCTCTTCGCCTGCAGTTGTTGCCTGTAAAAACCCACCGGGAGCGAGCGTGACGGGGATATCGCCCATTTGAACGTTTGCGGGCTTTATTGCGGAAACGACTTCAGGAATGTCCTTTTCCTTTTGTCGCCAGGCGATACGGGAGAGAGAGTTTTGGGTTGCAAAATCAGCAAGTAGCTGCCGCGCTTCCAACGTTAATTCGATTTCAGCAGTTACCAGAATATCGGGTCCATTGTCTGTCGCTGTTGCTGTGATCCGTGCACTACTGTTGCGCTGCATTAAAACAGGAAGAGCAGATCGGAATGGTTTGATCAATGCGAAAAGCGATGGATGAACAAGTGGGCAATCGCCGACGTCAAAGACCTGATGACTACGCCGAACGTGGTAGCCGATCATAACTCCCTTTTTACGTTTTGATGCGACGAATTCAACACGTCGCCGGCTATGTGCGGGGCTGCTGATTGTCGGATGTATTTTAGCGTTAGTAATACCGCACATAGACAAGCAATCGACAATTCTCTGACGTTTCCAATTGGCCGTAAAATTTGCGTCTAGATGCTGCAAAGAACAGCCACCGCACGTGCCAAAATGCTTGCATTCCGGTTGTACACGGAGAGGGCTGGGGGCAAGAATTTCTTGAATCTCCGCCATATGACCTTGACCACGCGCTTCGCCTTCAATCACGGTAAGCTGATCATCGGGTGCTGCAAAGGGAACATAAAAGGTTTGACCGTCTTCAATGGCGACACCGTCACCACTTCCGCCAATATGGTCAATCGTGAGATTAAGCGGCATAATTCGCTCCCAGCAAAAATTCCGTATTGCCATCACTTCCTTCTATGGGGCTTTCTATTATTCCCAAAGAACGCCAGCCAGTTAGAGAATTTATCCAGTTTGTCATTTCGATAGGAACGGAACGAACCAAATCGGGGTCTCTAACGATACCACCTTTACCGACATTTCCTTTTCCAACTTCAAATTGCGGTTTAACGAGCGCGAGCAATATGGCGCCATCACGACACAGGTTAAGCGCGGCAGGCAGTGCCAACTTCAGTGATATAAAACTGACATCAGAGACGACAATATCTAGGGGCTCAGGTATCAAAACAGATGTAAGGGCCCGGGCATTCGTTTTTTCCAGATTAATAATGTGCTCGTCCTCTGCGATCAGCGGATCGAGTTGGCCATGGCCAACATCAACCGCATAAACTCTTTTGGCTTCATGTTTTAAGAGTACTTGGCAAAACCCGCCCGTTGAAGCGCCAATATCGGCTGCAGTCATTCCTTTTGGATCAATATTGAAATGGTCAAGGGCGGCCAGAAGTTTCAACGCTCCGCGACCGACCCATTCAATATCTGGCGCATCAATTGTGATTGGAATATCCAGGCCAACTTTTTTCGTCGGTTTTCGCATCGTGGTGCCATCGATAAGGACGTGGCCGTTTTTAATGAGATCTTGGGCGCGTGCACGGCTTTTTACCATACCTCGACGAACCATCTCCAGGTCCAAGCGTTGTGTGGGCGCGTTGAAATCTATCATTAAACCGCGGAAAGATTAGTGCGCGTCTGGTCGCCAGACTTAAGAGCTTCTAGAACTGTCGACACCATATGCTGTGAGGTTAATCCCGCTTCTTCATACATTGCTTCGATTTTATTTTGATCGATGAAATGGTCTGCCATACAGAGCGGGCGAACCTTCAAATCGCTATCCATCAAGCCATTCATGGCAAGAAATTGCAGTACATGGCTCCCGAAACCTCCAATGGCGCCATCCTCAACCGTCAACAAGACATCATGAGATGAGGCAAGATTACGAATTAATTCCTCATCAAGAGGTTTGCAGAAGCGTGCATCAGCAACTGTCGTCGAAATACCTTTAGCCTCCAGTTCTTCGGCGGCCAGCATAGCCTCTTTCAAGTGTGTGCCCAGCGATAATATCGCAACGCGATCACCCTGTTTCAGGATACGACCCTTGCCAATTTCAAGAATGTCGCCCGTCTCCGGTAAATCAACACCAACGCCTTCACCACGAGGATAGCGAAATGCGCAGGGGCCATCATCATAGGCAGCGGCGGTTGCCACCATATGTTTGAGCTCAGCTTCATCAGCTGGTGCCATTACCATCATGTTAGGTAATGTTGCCAAATATGTAATATCAAAGGATCCTGCATGGGTCGCGCCGTCGGCACCGACCAATCCTGCGCGATCAAGGGCGAAGCGAACAGGAAGGTTCTGGATTGCCACATCATGCACAACCTGGTCATAAGCTCGCTGCAAAAAGGTGGAATAAATAGCAACAAAGGGTTTCATGCCTTCTGTTGCCATCCCAGCTGCGAAAGTGACGGCATGTTGCTCAGCAATACCTACATCGAAACAACGATCTGCGAAACGTTTCTGAAATTGATCCAATCCCGTTCCGTCTGGCATTGCGGCGGTTACAGCAACAATTTTGTCATCTTTTTCGGCCTCTTCCATCAAGCTTTGCGCGAAAACCTTTGTATAGGATGGGGCGTTGGGAATAGCTTTCGCCTGTGCGCCCGTAACGACGTCGAATTTTGAAACACCGTGATACTTGTCAGCCGCGGCTTCGGCAGGCGCGTAGCCTTTGCCTTTTTGGGTAACGCAATGGATAAGAATGGGTCCATTCTTGGAATCCCGTGCATTTATCAAAACCGGTATAAGATGCTCTAGATTGTGGCCATCAATTGGGCCAACGTAATAGAATCCCAGTTCTTCAAACAAGGTTCCTCCGGTAATCATACCGCGGGCAAATTCCTCTGCGCGTCGCGCTGTCCGTTCTAAAGGATCCGGCAGCATTGCGGCGAACTGCTTGGCAATTTCTCGGATACCGCGATAAGGCTTTCCAGATAAAAGTCTGGATAGATAGGCACTCATAGCGCCGACGGGAGGGGCAATGGACATATCATTGTCATTGAGGATAACAATTTGTCTGGCATCCATGGCACCTGCATTATTCATGGCTTCGTAGGCCATTCCTGCGCTCATGGCGCCATCTCCTATGACGGAAATGACGTTATTTTTACGTCCTTGGAGGTCCCGGCCGACAGCCATTCCCAAGCCCGCGGAAATTGACGTTGATGAGTGTGCCGCACCAAAAGGATCATAGGCACTTTCGGCTCTTTTGGTGAAGCCTGACAGGCCGTTTGGTTGCCGCAAAGTCCGGATACGATCCCGCCGTCCGGTAAGGATTTTATGAGGATAGCACTGATGCCCAACGTCCCATATTAATCTATCTTCGGGCGTGTTAAAAACATGATGAATAGCAACGGTTAATTCAACGACACCTAGGCCCGCACCCAAATGACCACCTGTTACGGAAACAGCATCAATGGTTTCCTGCCGGAGTTCATCTGCCAGTTGGCTCAGTTGGCCCATTGAAAATTCCCGGGTATCTTTCGGCTCGCTCACCAGATCCAACAGGGGTGTATGCAGTCTTTTTGTCACGTTACTAAACCACTCTTATTTTTTGCGCCCAATAGCGAACGCTGCAGCCTGACGCAGTAAATCTGCCTTTGGGCCGAATATGTCAAGATGCTTTACAGCTTGGTCTGCTAACATAGACGCGTGAATTTTGGCTTCTTCAAGTCCCATGAGCGACACAAATGTGGCTTTTCCAGCCGCTTCATCTTTACCAGCAGCTTTACCCAGCTGCTCTGTTGTCCCTTCAATATCTAGAATATCGTCCGCAATCTGGAATGCTAAACCTAGATCATGAGCGTAAGCTTTAAGGGCTAGTGTTTTGGCCGGTGGCGCGTGGCCCAATATTGCACCAGCCGCACAGGCAAACGAAATCAATGCACCGGTTTTAAGCTGTTGCAATCTGGTGATCGTGATGATGTCGATATCAACAGCATCTGCATACATATCCATGGTTTGCCCGCCAACCATACCTTTTACACCGATTGCACTCGATAACTTGGATACCAGGGATATTCGAACTTCCGGTGAAGGATGTGTATCCGCATGGCTTAGTATATCGAACGCGAGAGACTGTAGGGCATCGCCTGCTAATACCGCTGTCGCTTCATCATAGCGTTTATGGACAGTTGGAACGCCACGCCGAAGGTCATCATCGTCCATACAAGGTAAATCATCATGGATGAGGGAGTAGCTATGGATTAATTCCAAAGCGGCAGCAACACGGGTCGAATGAATTCGCGGAACTGAAAACAGGTCCGCACTTTGAATGACCAGAAATGCGCGAAGCCGTTTGCCGCCAGAAAGGACGCCATATCGCATCGCTTTGTAGAGCTGCTTTTCGAGTCCCTCATTGGTCGGCAAAAAATGCGCCAGTTCGGTTTCCATTAGTTCAGCGGTCTGACGAAGCGCTTTATGAAAATCATCTTCCATACAATTACTCAAATATCAGGTTTGACTGAACATACTCCAGTCGATAAAAAGTGACTATCCGTTTACTCGACATTCGCCGGTTGGGTGGAAAGCGAACCGTTCTGATTGACGATCTTATCCACCCGTTCCTGAGCGTTGCGGAGCTTTCCTTCACAATGTTGTTTTAAGGCCGAGCCGCGCGTATAGATATCAATTGACTGGTCAAGGTCCACTTGCCCTGAATCCAGTTTTTCTACAATTTTTTCTAGTTCTTGCAAAGCTTCTTCGAAGCTAAGAGCGGCAATTTCTTCCGGTATTTTTTGATAGTCGGCCATGGTTTCTCCTTTGTCATCTTATACCCTGCTCTCACCGGCGGAGCAACGCTTTCACATGGGCATTTACACCTTCTGAAAGCCCGTCGAGATCGTAACCGCCTTCTAGAGTAGATACGATCCGCCCGGAGCAGTATTTATTGGCAATTCTGATCAATTCTACGGAAATCCATTCATAATCTTCTGCGGTCAAATTAATGTCGGCAAGAGGGTCTTTCTCATGGGCGTCAAATCCAGCTGATATCAACAAAAGGTCCGGGTCGAATTCTTCGAGTGCTGGAAGAATGATATCCTGCATGGCAGCTTTAAACTTTAACCACCCGTCGCCGGCGGCAAGTGGAACATTGAAGATATTGCCAACGCCAGTTTCTGACGTATTGCCAGTGCCCGGATAAAAAGGAGCTTGGTGCGTTGAACCATAGAACAAATCTGGATCAGTCTCAAATATAGACTGGGTGCCATTTCCATGATGTACGTCAAAATCTATGACGGCGACACGCTTTAACTCATATTTCTTACGGGCGTATTTTGCGCCGATCGCGATGCTATTATACAAACAGAATCCCATGGCCTTGTCTGCTTCGGCATGGTGCCCTGGCGGTCGGGCAGCGCAAAAAGCATTCGCATTTTCCTGCGTCATGACAACATCGATCGCTGCGCAAACCGCCCCAGCGGCTCTAAGTGCCGCATTCTTCGAGCCAGGAGACATCTTCGTATCAGGGTCTAGCGCAATGATTCCGGCCGCTGGCGCCATTTTGTCGATATGATCCAGATATTCGGTGGTATGGGCGAGAGCCAGCATTTCGCGGCTGGCGAGTGGTGCATCTTGGCGATCAAGGTCGGGAAAATCTTCTAAATCTAGACGGTGGAGAACGGACCGTAATCGATCTGCTCTTTCAGGATGTCCGTCACCAGTATCGTGAAAAAGACAGTCGCGATGGGTAAAAAGATATGTTGTCATGCCGTCTCTTATAGGAAATGTTGTTAGGCTGCGTTACAGTATTTGCAGATTTTTTGGTTGCTTTTCAAGCAATACGAACACATTTCTGCATAATAGCAGTAAGAGTTAAACTTGGATCAAGATGAAAAAAACACAACAATTCGCCATCATACTGGTCGTTGTCGCCCTTGGTTATGCCGGCTGGCATTTTAAATCGGATCTCCCCTTTATTGGCGGAGAGCAAGTTGCGGCAGCGTCTAAGTCACGTGAACGGCCGCCGCAAGGCGTGATTGTGTCTGAAGTGTTTCGTAAGGAGCTCCCTCGCATCATTACAGCTGTCGGGACTGCGAAGGCTAATGAAGCTGTGGATATTACCTCCAAGGTATCCGGTATTATCAAAACATTGAATTTTTCTGAAGGTCAGGAGATTACGCGCGGAACGACGTTGGTGCAGTTGGATGACGCGGAATTTCGGGCGAACCTTACCGAATCAGAAGCCGAGCGGGATAATCGTCAAAAACTTTATGATCGGGCACTAAAACTTTACGAGACTAGAAATGTACCAAAGGCACAGGTTGATCTGTTGCTTTCTGAATTGCTGGCATCAGAAGCCAAAATCGCAGCGGACAAGGCGCGGATCAACGACTATGTCATCAAAGCGCCTTTTCCCGGCGTTCTTGGATTCAGGGAAGTAAGTGTGGGATCTCTCGTCAAGCCCGGTGATGTCATCACAACGCTAGACGATATGGAGCTCATTAAAATAGATTTTGATTTGCCGGAACGTATTCTCGCGGAAATTCGGCCTGACCAGGAATTTGAGGCGATCAGCGTTGCTTACCCTGACAGAGTTTTTGAAGGTGTCGTTGGAATCATTGCAACCCGGGTCGATGAAGTAACACGTGCTGTTCGTGTGCGTGGTTTTGTTCCCAACGAAGAAGGTTTGTTGAAGCCCGGCATGTTTTTATCCATACGCTTGCAAGTCAGTATTGATACCGATGCTCTAATGGCCTCCGAAGAAGCAGTTGTCACCACTATAAATGGCCATCATGTTTATGCCATAATCGACAATAAAGCTGTTCGAACACCGATAGAAATTGGGCGTAGAATCAGAGGCTTTGTAGAAATTGTTAATGGTTTAGATGAAAATGATCGAATCATTATTGAAGGTTTGCAGAAAGTAAAAGACGGATCGCCCGTTTTACCGACACTTGCTGCCTCAAAATCGGAAACGGTGTCGACGCAATGAGATTACCCGATCTTGCCATCAAACGGCCGGTTCTGGCCATCGTCTTTTCGTTGGTGCTGATCTTGTTTGGTCTGTTTTCCTATGAATCATTGAGTGTTCGCGAATATCCTGATGTGGATCGGCCAAATGTGTCGATAAGTACGGGCTACCGCGGCGCCTCGGCGGAGATCGTCGAAAGCCAGATTACACAGATTGTCGAAGATGCTGTCGCCGGTATCAGTGGAGTCAGCCGAATTGATTCGACCAGTCGCGAAGAATTTTCCTCTGTGAATGTCGAATTTAATCTTGGCAGGGATATTGAAGAAGCAACAAACGATGTTCGATCGCGAATTTCGCGAATTGTCAATACGTTGCCAGAAGAAGCAGACTCTCCCTTGATTTCGAAAACAGAGAGCGATGCGCGACCGATCATGTGGCTGTCTCTGACGAGCACGACCATGGATCAGCTTGAACTCACGGACTTCGCAGAGCGTAGCCTTGTGGATCCACTGTCGACAGTGGACGGTGTCGCATCCGTCCGTATTGGCGGCGCACGGCGGTTTGCCATGCGCATATGGTTGAATTCGCCGGCCTTAACCTCACGCCAGTTGACCGTTCAGGATGTGGAAAACGCGATCCGTGAGCAAAATGTGCAAATTCCCTCTGGCCGCATTGAATCAAGCATGCGCGAATTTTCGATCCGGACTCAGTCAGATTTAAAAACGCCAGAAGAATTTCGACGAATTATCTTGAAGAATGATGAGAACGGTATTGTTCGCCTCGGCGATGTGGCGGAAGTCGCCATTGACGCAGAAAGCGAACGAACAGCATTACGTGTGAATGGAGATGCCGCTGTTGGTCTCGGCGTGATACGGCAGTCCGGCTCCAATGTTCTTGAAGTGGCCAATGGCGTCAAGGTGATCGTAAACCGGTTAGAGCAAACATTGCCACCCGGTGTGGATATTCAGGTATCCTATGATCAATCTGTATTTATCAGCCAGTCCATCAAGGAAGTCTTTATCGCACTTGGCATAGCCATGGTGCTGGTAATCTTCGTCATATTCTTCTTTCTCCGATCGGTCCGTGCGACTTTCATACCGGCAGTGGCCAT
This sequence comes from Sneathiella sp., assembly GCF_036960985.1. NCBI lineage: Bacteria > Pseudomonadati > Pseudomonadota > Alphaproteobacteria > Sneathiellales > Sneathiellaceae > Sneathiella > Sneathiella sp. The sequence goes on from NZ_JBALWD010000036.1 coordinate 25,627, forward strand.
TCCAGTGTCAATAATCGCCACCCTGTCAGTTTTGGCACTATTGGATTATTCGGTGAATGTGCTGACCCTGTTGGCCCTGGTGTTGGCGATCGGATTGGTCGTCGACGATGCTATCGTCGTTCTAGAAAATATCCATCGCCGTATGGAGGCAGGGGAGCCGGCACTTCTGGCGGCGAGCCGCGGCTCAAAACAGGTTGCTTTTGCGGTTATTGCAACGACTATTGTTTTGATCGCTGTATTTATCCCCATATCTTTTCTGGATGGCACCACAGGACGTCTATTTAGGGAATTTGGTGTCGCTGTTGCTGCCGCTGTTATGTTCTCCAGCTTTGTCGCGCTGACGTTGACGCCTATGCTCTGCTCCAAGTTGTTGGTGGAGACCAAGAAAGAAGGGTGGTTTTACAAATCCACAGAGAAACTATTTGTCGGAATGTCTGTTGGCTATGGTTGGCTGTTGTCGAGGGTTTTAAAAATTCCCTATATTATTGCGAGCATTGCTGTTGCTTTGTCTGCACTCGCTTACAATTTCTATGAATTGATACCCAAGGAATTCGCGCCGACAGAAGATCGCGGCGTATTTTATATGCCCGTCTCCGCTCCGGAAGGGGCCAGTATGGAATATACCAAGCGCAATGTTCTGAAGATTGAAGAAATTTTTAATCCGTTGGTGGAAAGCGGTGAGGCGGAGCGCGTCTTTGCTTTTATCGGCACGTTCAGTCAGCCCGGCCCCGTTAATACAGCTTTCATGCTGACACGACTTGTTCCTTGGGAAGAACGTGATAGGTCACAACAGGAGATCGTCAAAAGCTTTTTCCCGGCGCTACTCGCTGTCCCTGGAGTGCGAGCCTTTGCCATTAATCCCGCGAGCCTCGGGCAACGGGGATTCCGAGCACCGGTCCAGATTATTCTGGGTGGCCCTTCCTATGACGTTATTAATGAATGGGCAGATCGGATCATTGAGCGCGCCTCTGAAAACCCGAACCTTCTCAATCTTGATAAAGACTATCAGGAAACACAGCCCCAAATCCATCTGGATATAGATCGTAATCGAGCTGCCAACTTGGGTGTCTCCCTTGAGAATATTGGCCGAACGCTCGAGACATTGATGGGTGCGCGCAACGTGACCACATACGATCAAGGTGGCAAGCAGTATGAAGTGATAGTTCAGGCGCGCGAAGAAGATCGAAGAAGCAAGGATGATCTGGATAATGTTTACGTCCGCTCTGATAGCTCTGACAGGCTGATCCCACTGTCAAATCTTGTTACATTGGAAGAAAAAGCAGGACCAGGTGAATTAAAACGGTCCGATCGATTGAGAGCGGTTCGGGTTACAGCATCGCTTGGGCCGGATTATACGTTGGGACAGGCGCTCGAGTATCTTGAGGAGCTGGCGCTTGAAGAAACTGGCGGAGAGGCTCGGATATCCTATGGTGGCCTAAGCCGTTCCTATAAGGATTCAAACACGGCGCTTACCTTTACATTTGTAACAGCCTTACTGGTGGTTTTCCTTGCACTTGCCGCTCAGTTTGAAAGCTTTATCCACCCGCTAATCATTATGACGACGGTCCCGCTGGCCATTACAGGCGCCCTTGGTGCGATTTTGGTGACGGGTTTGTCGCTCAACATCTACAGCCAAATTGGCATTATAATGCTCATCGGCTTAACCGCGAAAAATGCTATTCTTATCGTGGAATTTGCCAATCAATTGCGCGATGAGGGGGCAGATATTTTGACCGCGATACAAGAGGCGTCGGTCATTCGTCTTCGGCCGATATTGATGACGACCATTTCGACGGCTCTTGGCGCCGTTCCACTTGCAATGGCGACCGGTGCAGGTGCGGAAAGCCGCGAGGCCATTGGTATCGTCATTATTGGCGGCGTGATGTTCTCGACAATTCTTTCGTTGTTTGTCGTTCCGATATTCTATTTATTATTAGCCCGATTTAGTCGACCATCCGGATATTTATCGTCCCGTTTGAGCGAACTGGAAACCACACATGTTGATGCGAAAAGATAGCTTGTTTTCGCCTACGCCATAACCCTTATGTAACTGGGATACTCCAGAGGGAACGGAAGATATAATAGGGAACGTGATGAAATCTAAATTTTGTATATTGGCTCTAATTCTTGTGCTTTTCCTGCCTAATACGGGGCGAGCTCAATCTACGACGCCAGATCTAATGGGAACGTGGATTTCTGTGACGGGAGAGGTCGCCCACTGGTCGGGCACGTTGAAACATTTTGGCGAGCAAGTCGGTATTTTAAAAGTAGAGGAACAGCTGGGCGGTGTATTTCGGGGCCATATGGTCTACCAGAATGAAAAAAGTGGCCCAAAATTTGAAGGATCAGATGGCATTGATCATACGCTATCAGAACCTGTTCTCGGCGTAATTGATTGGGATGGAAAATCGGTTGTCTGGGTGGATAAAGATGATGAAACTGTCCATCGCGCGCGATTGGTCAATAGCCGGACGATGGAAGTGATAGCCTATGAACCAGGTGAGCATGCGGTGGTCAATCGCATGATCATGATTAGGAAATAAGACAGTATATGGAACTGTACGAATTTGATGAGGCTTGTAACGGGCTTGGACTTGCCTCTAAATGCTGTTTATATGTTCGGGGATGCCAGTAACAGTTGGCGCGCTATCTAAATGAGGATCGGGTTTAATGTCTGAGACACAAAAAGTTCTGTTGCTAACCGGCGCCAGTCGGGGCATCGGCCATGCGACTGTCAAACGCTTCAGTGCGGCCGGATGGCGTGTTCTAACAGTATCACGTCAGGCCTTTTCCGAGTATTGCCCCTGGGAAGGTGGCGAAAAAGATCATTTGAAAATTGATCTGGCAGACATAGACGGGCTTCCGAAAGCACTCGATGATATTCGGGAAAAACTGAATGGATCGCCCTTACACGCTTTGGTCAATAATGCGGGTATTTCCCCGAAGGGCCCGGACGGTGAACGCTTTAGTACCTTGAATTCCGCTTATAAGGATTGGCAGCATGTATATAATGTCAATGTTTTCGCGCCTTTATTGTTGGCGCAGGGTTTGTTTCAGGAACTTGTTGCCGCCAAGGGAGCTATCGTCAACGTGACGTCAATTGCCGGCGGGCATGTCCATCCGTTTGCCGGAGCCGCTTACGGTACGTCAAAGGCGGCGCTGGCGGCGATGACACGCGAAATGGCTTTTGATTTTGGACCTCATGGGGTCCGAGTAAACGCGATCGCGCCGGGAGAAATAGATACCTCCATCTTGTCACCTGGCACAGAAGACATGATCAAGGATATTCCGCTTCGCCGATTAGGACGACCAGAAGAAGTCGCGTCGACAATCTATTTCCTTTGTGACGCACCGTCCTCCTACGTAACTGGTGCCGAAGTTCATATTAATGGCGGTCAGCACGTTTGAGCAAACCAATTGGAGTTCTGCTGCGGGTCATTTGTCATATGAAAGAAATGCGATATAGTTCAGCCTCGTAGGATCATCTAGATTAACTATATGTTTTCGATGGAAGAGGAGGGGCTTATGACAGGCGAATTATTCTGGCTGGCGATGAGTGCAGCGCTGGGACTTATTCTATGGATTCCTTACACAGCGGCGGGCGCCGGTGTAGTGGGGCTTAAATCCGGGACAACTGATGTTCCCAACCATGCAGATTTTCCGGGATGGGCGCAGCGCAGTCACCGCGTTCATATGAATTTGGTTGAGTCACTGGCGCCGTTTGCGGTCTTGGTACTAATTCTGTCAGTTACCGGCAAGGCTGATGCCGCCACATCGACGGCGGCCGCGACATTCTTTTTCGCCCGTGTCGCCCATGCTATTATTTATACAATGGGAATTCCGTATTTAAGAACGGTCGCCTATACGGTGGGCTGGGTAGCCTGTCTCTATCTACTTTGGCAAATATTGGCTTAACGAATATGAAATTGCTGGAGAGGCTATGTGAAATAGTCCTCTCCATGCAAATCGGTGGCATAAGCCGGGCGCACTAACCGTCGCGCCAGTTTTCCTTGGACGCCATGGAAGCTACTGTATCCAAGCCGCGAGTGAAGCGATCAAACATCTCGTCGATTTCGCTTTCCGTTATGATCAGCGGCGGGCAGAGTGCCATGTTATCTCCCGCGACGGCGCGGCTGATGACGCCTTCTTCCTGCATGGCAAGATAGGCTAAGTGGCCAGCCTTGAACTTTGGATCAAAAGATCGTTTGGTTTTTTTATCGGCAACCAATTCGACGGCACCGATAAGGCCGCAAGACCGAACTTCACCGACGAGGGGATGATCAGCCAGTGCTGCAAATCGATCAAGGAAGCGATGTGAGACATGCTGAACATGTTCCAGAATATTGCGCTCCTCCATCAATTCCATTGTCCGCATGGCGACGGCTGCCGGCACGGGATGTCCGGAATAGGTGTAGCCATGTGCGAAAGCGCCATGCTTTTCGCTTTGTGAGACCATCCCGCGGAATATGTCTTCTGAAACCATGACGGCGGCAATTGGAAGATATGCGCTGGAAAGTGCCTTGGCGCAGGAGAGAATATCAGGCTGAATATCGAAAGTTTGCGATCCCCACATCGGACCTGTGCGCCCGAATCCGCAGATCACCTCATCCGCAATCATCAGAATGTCATACTTTTTAAGCACGGCTTGTATCTTCGCAAAATAAGTCACGGGCGGAACAATAACGCCGCCGGCGCCCATAATCGGTTCCGCGATGAAAGCGGCAACTGTGTCGGGTCCTTCCGACAAGATCAACTGCTCCAGATCGTCGGCCATACGGCTGGCAAATTCTTCTTCGTTTTCGCCATCTTTGCCATAACGGTAAAAATGCGGACAGCTGGTATGAAGAATTCCCTGGATAGGAAGATCGAAATCGTTATGTAGCGGCGGTAACCCGGTCATGCTAGCGGCGGCAACGGTCACCCCGTGATAGCCTTTCATACGGGCAATGATTTTCTTCTTCTTCGGCCGACCAAGGGCATTATTGTAATACCAGACGAGTTTGACGACCGTGTCATTAGCCTCTGAACCGGAATTCACGAAAAACGCCTTTGAAAATTTTACGGGCGCTATCTCGAGAAGTTTCTCGGCCAGGCGGATACTGGGTTCCGTAGATTTACTGGCGAAGGAGTGATAATAGGGAAGTTTTTGCATTTGCTCGATCGCCGCATTGATCAGCTCCTGTTCACCAAAACCAAAAGAGGTGCACCAAAGTCCGGCAAGGCCTTCGATATATTCTTTACCGCTATCGTCATACACATGGATGCCCTTGCCTTTCTCAATGATCAATGGTCCTTCTTTCTCGTGCTGGGAAAGATTGGTATAGGAATGGATCAGGCTTTTCGCATCGCGCGCGGCGAGAGAGTTTCCTTCAAAGAAGCTCGGGCTGGACATCGCGTTTTCCTCGACTAATGGTTGATTGAACTGCAGCCATATTTGTAAAGCCAATAATTACCTTCTGTCAAAGGCCGTTTTCAAATCTTGGTTGTATGCCAGCTAGGTTCATGGCTAAATATACGCAACGAAGGGAGATTTCAGTGATCGAAAATTTTGTGTTTACGGGTGCGGATGGCCTCAATATCCATACGAATTTCTGGCTTCCTGCAATGCCTCCCAAAGCCGTCATTCAGATTGCTCATGGCATGGCTGAACATAGTGCCCGGTATGACCGATTTGCGCAACTTCTGACGAAAGTGGGTTTTGCCGTTTATGCCAATGACCATCGCGGTCACGGCCAGAGCATATCGGCGGGGCAAACACCGGGTCACATGGCGGACGGAGATGGCTGGAACAAAGCTGTTACTGACCTTTACCTTCTCAATCAGGAAATTTCGTCCCGGCATCTGGGCTTGCCGGTCGTTCTTCTCGGCCATTCCATGGGCTCCTTTATGACGCAGCAATATATATCTGAGTACGGGGAAAGCATTGCCGCGGCGGCCTTGTCGGCGACCAATGGACCCCCGGGAGCGCTGGGGAAAATCGGGCAAGCCGTCACCAGATTGGAAAAATTGAGGGTCGGAGCCGATGGCCATAGTCCGGTGATGGCCGGAATGACTTTTAAGGCATTTAATAAAGCGTTCAAACCTAACCGGACAGAATTCGACTGGTTGTCCCGGGATGAAACGGAAGTCGACAAGTATGTTGCTGATCCGCTTTGCGGGTTCGAATGTTCTGTCGCGACCTGGATTGGTATGCTGGACGCCTTGACGCGTATCGCAGGCGAAACCGCCTTATCGAAGATACTGAAAGATTTGCCTCTTTATCTGTTCAGCGGAACCCATGATCCTGTCGGGGAGAATACAAAGGGCGTCAAACGATTGTTGGCGGCGTATGACAAACACGGATTCACGAATGTCCGTCATAAATTCTATGAAGGTGCCCGGCATGAAACATTAAACGAAATCAATCGAGATGAGGTGATGGCCGGTTTTGTCGCCTGGGCCAATTCCGTCGTCGACTAGCCCGCAGTTTTTTTTAATCGTTCCGTTTCGCGTTGTTTGATCATCCGCGACGTCAGGCGCGAACCATCGTCACTCCAGCCTGGCGGACCAAAACAATGCATAAAGGCGGCTTTGAGGCTTTTCGCCTGCCGAATGTCAGAAATAATTCCCGCCCATTCGTGAAAAGCGATAACCAGTGGATTGAAACTGGCGATTTGTTTGACAATTCCGTACCGGCACGGTTCTTTCTCGTCTTCAGGGACGAAACTGCCGAACAGCCGATCCCAAATAATGAAAACGCCAGCATAATTGGAATCCAGATACCGCGGATTAATGGCATGGTGCACGCGATGATGGGACGGCGTGTTCATGATCGCTTCCACCGGTTTCCACATTTTGTTAATTGCTTCGGTGTGGATCCAGAACTGGTATACGAGGCTGATGCCTTTTTGAAAAATGATAAGCGCCAACGGGAAACCGATCAGTGACAACAACAACCACGGTATCCAGGTGCCAGCGAAACTTCCCGTCCAGGTTTGCCGGAGCGCCGTGGATAAATTGTAATATTGGGACGAGTGATGATTAATATGGGCCGCCCACCAAAAGCGGTATTCATGGCTCAGGCGGTGAAACCAGTAGTAACAAAAATCCTCGGCGAAAAATACCAGGACAAATGCCCACCATTGGTAGCCGATATCAAAAATTCGATATTCATAAACCCATAAAGAAACCGCAGACACTAAACCCAGATTTACCAATCCTATGGCAAAGTTTCCAAGCCCCATGATTAAGGAAGCGGCACTGTCGCGCATTTCATAATTTGATTTTTTTGGCACGAACCGTCCGGTTAATGCCTCGGCGAGGATTAACAGGATAAAGGCTGGAATGGCGAAAGTGACCGGGTCAGGCAAATTCATCCCATTGCTCCTTCGGAAGATGGATTGTTGGCTTGAAAATCAAAAGGGGTGAGCAGTTTTACAGCCGCCGGCGGATGGGCGAAGCCTTGTCTGGGAAACTGGATATTGTAATCCCCATCAGCCTCTGATTTTTGAATTAAGTCAGATCGGCTAAAGGTCTGCAGAACCAGTTTATCGCCAAATGATCGGACCAAGCCAATATCATCCGTCTCCTGCCACGAAACAACTGCGGTTTTTTCGTTTCTGTCAATTTGTAGGCTCGCAATGTGCAGATGCGGCTCGTGCAAACTTAAAAAGCCACGAGCGGAATTTTCTGTAACCGCTGCCTGTCGGTGTCCTGAAACAGCTCGGATAAACAGCACAACAAGAAGCACGGCGAAGGCGGCGACCGGTAATAAAATAGCGGGGTCAATGATTATCGGAAGTCTCCTCTGATTCGTACATTGTCGTCTCAAATCTACGCATAATATCTATTTTTGACAAAAACTCCCATGATTTGCCTGCCTGACAGGCCAATTCCCCTACGCAAAGGTCTATTGGATTATCAGAATACTCGCGAATCTCGAAGAGACTTTACGGGCGGGCAGACGGGATTTATGCTGCGCAATCAATTAAGTAAACAAGTAATAACAGGGACCATAAAATGCTGGGCTTAATTCAGGATCGGCCGCTGCTGATCTCCTCACTTATCGAATATTCAGGTTTGAACCACGGGGATGTGGAAATTGTTTCGCGCTCCGTCGAAGGACCAATCCATCGTACCAACTACCGACAAGTAAATGCCCGGGCCAAAAAACTGGCGCTGGCTCTGGGACGGCTTGGTGTTGAATTGGGGGACCGTATCGGGACTCTCGCCTGGAATGGTTATCGGCATATTGAAATTTATTATGGTGTGTCGGGTATGGGATCTGTGTGCCATACGATTAACCCGCGCCTGTTCCCGGAACAGATTGCCTATATTGTCAATCATGCGGAAGACAAATATATATTTGTCGACCTGACATTTATTCCGTTGATCGAAGCACTGGTGGAGCATCTGGGGAATGTGAAAGGCTTTATCGTCATGACCGACGAAGCCCATATGCCTGAGAGTACGCTTGATAATCTGCTCTGTTATGAAACCCTCATTGAGGGCTCGGATGACAGTTATACGTGGCCGGATTTTGATGAGAAAACTGCCTCGTCGCTTTGCTATACTTCCGGGACCACAGGAAATCCGAAAGGCGTTCTATATACCAACCGATCGACGGTACTTCATAGCTTCGGTGTCTGTGCACAGGACGGGCTAGGCATCTGTAATCAGGATTCAATTCTGGCGGTTGTTCCCATGTTCCATGCCAATGCTTGGGGGCTCGTCTATGCGGCGGCCATGAGCGGTGCGAAAATGGTCATGCCGGGCGCGGCCATGGATGGCGCCTCCATATACGAGCTAATGGAAGCAGAAAAAGTGACCGTATCCGCTGGTGTCCCAACCATCTGGATGATGCTGCTGGCCCATGTGAAGGAGAATAACCTTAAATTCTCCAGTATGAAACGTACTGTTATTGGCGGATCGGCCGCTGCGCGAACGATGATTTCAACATTTGTCGAGGACTATGGTGTCAACGTTGTTCACGCTTGGGGCATGACGGAAACCAGCCCAATTGGTACCACGGGCAATTTGTTGAAGAAACATGCGGATCTGCCAGAATCTGACAGAATTGATATTCGGACAAAACAAGGGCGTATTGTTTATGGTGTTGAATTGAAAATCACCGATGATGACAATAAGGAACTTCCACGAGATGGCATAGCATTTGGAGATTTGAAAGTGCGCGGGCCGTGGATTACCAGTGGCTACTTCAGAGGTGAAGGCGGGGAGACGCTTGATGCAGACGGATGGTTCAGCACGGGCGATGTCGGAACGTTAGATCCGGATGGTTATATGCAAATCACCGATCGGTCCAAGGACGTGATCAAATCAGGTGGAGAGTGGATTTCCTCCATTGATGTGGAAAACGAAGCCATCGGTTGTCCGGGAATTGTTGAGGCGGCTGTGATTGCGATCCCGCACCCGAAATGGGACGAACGGCCATTGGTTATTGCGGTCAAAGAGCAAGGACATGCGGTCACGAGCGAAGATGTTATTGCTCACCTGAAAAACACCCTCGCCAAATGGCAATTACCTGATGATGTCGTCTTTGTGGATGAATTGCCGCATACAGCAACGGGTAAATTGCTAAAAACCAAACTCCGCGAAGATTTCAAGGACTATGTATTGAAGTCAGCATAAACCAACTCTCGTAAGTAATAGAAAAGCCGGGCGTTAGTCCGGCTTTTTTGTAGGAACAACGGTGCTGGAAAATAAAAATCGCTGTCTGGAACGATCGGTCTTGTATTTTCATTCAAACACCGTATGTCTGACGAGAACGTAAATAACCAAGGATTTAAAATGTCGACACTGAATAAGCAATACCGTCTCGCAGCGCGCCCTGTAGGGCTTCCCAAAGATAGTGACTGGGAATTCACAAGCACTGAAATTCCAACTCCAGGTGAAGGCGACGTACTGGTCAAAGTACATTATGCCTCCCTCGATCCGGCCATGCGCGGCTGGATGAATGATGGAAAATCCTATATTGCCCCTGTTGGCATTGGTGAAGTGATGCGCGCGGGTACCGTTGGTGAGGTTGTTGCCTCCAACAACGCCGGTTTTGCAGTAGGTGATTTCGTCAGCGGGATGCTCGGCATTCAACAATATGGTCTCTCCAATGGAACCGATTTAACAAAAGTCGATCCAAATCTTATATCGCTGGAAAATTATCTGGGCGGCGTTGGCATGCCTGGATTGACAGCGTATTTCGGTTTGCTCGATGTTGGTGCCATGAAAGATGGCGAAACGGTTCTGGTTTCCGGCGCTGCGGGCGCTGTTGGCTCCATCGTTGGTCAGATCGCCAAAATCAAAGGCGGAAAAGCCATTGGCATCGCTGGTGGTGCGGACAAATG
>NZ_JBALWD010000037.1:0-35357 GCF_036960985.1 Sneathiella sp.
ATTGGCTGTTCTGAACAAAGGTATGTATCCATGCATTCCGGCGAAGGGATCCGTTGGCGCTTCAGGTGATTTGGCCCCTCTCGCCCATATGAGTGCCGCCCTTCTGGGCTACGGTGACATCAATATAGAAGGTGTCCCAACGGTCGCTGCGAAAGCTCTCGACAAAGCCGGATTAACTCCCCTTGAGTTGGGACCGAAAGAAGGGTTAGCGCTACTCAACGGAACACAGGTTTCAACGGCCCTCGCCCTTGCCGGATTGTTCGAAGCTGAAAAGCTATTGGATGCGGCGACCCTCGCCGGTAGCCTGTCGCTGGATGCGGCAAAAGGTACAGATGCACCGTTTGACGCCCGCATCCATGAGGCGCGCGGACAAATCGGCCAAATGGATATGGCTAAAAGCTATCGCGACCTGACGAAAGACAGCGAAATTCGCAAATCCCATGAAGAATGTGAAAAGGTACAAGACCCCTACTGTCTTCGCTGCCAGCCTCAGGTTATGGGAGCCTGCCTTGACCAGATCAGGCATGCGGCAAAGGTCCTTAGCATTGAAGCCAACGCGGTGTCAGATAACCCTCTTGTTTTCGTCGAGACCGGCGAAGTGATCTCTGGCGGAAATTTTCATGCGGAGCCGATCGCGCTGATTGCCGATAACCTCGCGCTTGCCATCGCCGAAATTGGCGCCATGTCGGAAAGACGGATCGCCATGCTAATCGATACCAGTATCAGTGGCCTGCCAGCATTCCTTGTGAAAAATCCCGGCGTCAACTCTGGCTTTATGATCGCTCATGTCACGGCGGCCGCTCTGGCCAGTGAAAATAAACAACAATCCCACCCTGCATCTGTAGACAGTATTCCAACATCTGCAAATCAGGAAGACCATGTCAGTATGGCCACCCATGGCGCACGCCGTCTGCTTCGAATGGCGGAGAATACGGCGGCCATAGTTGGCATTGAATTGCTTGCTGCAGCACAAGGGCTTGAATTCAGGCGCCCACTCATATCCTCACCACCCTTGCAAAAACTGTTTACGGAAATCCGTCAAGTAGTTGATGCCTACGATGAAGACCGGTTTTTTGCTCCGGATTTGGAAGCAGCAAAGAATTTAGTTACTGGCGGAAAGTTAAGTCGGAAATTTTCAGATTATTTGCCTTCAATTTCAGGAATTTAGTAAAATGTCCGAAACATACACTTTAACGCAAAGGTCGTCGCCATTGCTTTTAAGTCAGCCCCATGTCGGCCTGGAAATACCGCCGGAGATTTCCTCTCGGCTGACGGCAGATGGAAATCTGAAGGCGGATACGGATTGGCATATTGATCGTTTGTACGAAAACATCGCCGAAACACTCGACGCCACAGTTCTTACGGCCACCCATTCGCGTTACGTAATCGATCTTAACAGGGACCCAAGCGGCGCGTCGCTGTATCCTGGCCAAAGTGTTACCGAACTTTGCCCTACCTCGCTGTTTGACGATGCTCCGTTATATAAAGACAACGAAATACCCAACGATGCCGAAGTCAAAAAACGCCGCATCACCTATTGGCAGCCTTATCACGACGCACTTGAAATGGAAATTAAACGTATCAAGGAAATCCACGGCTTTGCTCTACTCTTTGATTGCCACTCAATCCGATCCGTCCTGCCACGGTTTTTTGAAGGGCGCCTGCCAACGCTCAATCTTGGTACCGGAAATGGCATTACAACGGTTCCTGAGCTTGAACATACACTGGAAAAGATTGCGGCAAATTCCCCTTACAGCCATGCACTTAATGGCCGGTTCAAGGGCGGATTTATTACGCGCCACTATGGAGACCCGGACAATGATGTCCATGCCGTACAACTCGAATTGGCACAGGAAGATTATATGGAAGAAATTCCGCCGTTTTCCTATCAAGAAGAAAAAGCGCAACAGCTTCAACCAACCTTAAAGAAATTATTACAAGCCATGCTTGACTGGGCCAATGAGACATACCGGCCGGAATGAGGGAACATTCAAATGAACGATAGACTGGACAATTCACGCACCATCAAAGCCCCAACAGGCACAGAACTTTCTTGTAAAAGTTGGCAAACAGAAGCGCCCTTACGCATGCTGATGAATAATCTTGATCCAGACGTCGCAGAACGTCCGCATGAACTGGTGGTTTATGGCGGCATTGGGCGGGCAGCACGTAATTGGCAATGCTTTGATCAAATTCAAAAATCACTCCGAGATTTAAACATCGACGAAACATTGCTTGTGCAATCGGGAAAACCCGTTGGTGTCTTTAAAACCCATGAAAATGCCCCGCGCGTATTGATTGCTAATTCGAACCTCGTTCCTCATTGGGCAACCTGGGACCATTTTAACGAACTCGATAAAAAAGGCCTGATGATGTATGGCCAGATGACGGCAGGTTCCTGGATCTATATCGGGAGTCAGGGCATTGTCCAAGGCACATATGAAACTTTTGTCGAAGCTGGGCGCCAGCATTTTGACGGAGACCTCAGTGGAAAATGGTTTCTGACGGGAGGTTTGGGCGGTATGGGTGGCGCACAACCGCTTGCCGCGACAATGGCGGGCGCCTCGATGTTGGCCATCGAATGCCGGCCAAGCAGTATAGATTTTCGCTTACGTTCCGGATATTTGGATAAAAAAGCAGATACTCTAGATGAAGCGTTGGATCTTATTCGAGAAGCGGCCAAGAACAACGAGCCCGTATCCGTTGGTCTTCTCGGCAATGCGGCTGACATTTTCCCGCAAATTCTGGCTGGAGACTATTTACCGGACCTGGTCACAGACCAGACATCTGCACATGATCCCATCAATGGTTACCTGCCCCAAGGCTGGACTCTCGCGGAGTGGGAAGACAAACGAGAAAGTGATCCAAAGGCCGTTGAAGCAGCAGCGCGCAAATCCATGGCTATTCAGGTCCGATCAATGCTGGGATTCAAAGAAAAAGGGATCGCGACTGTCGACTACGGAAATAACATTCGTCAAGTTGCACTGGAAGAAGGTGTCACCGATGCCTTTAATTTTCCCGGTTTTGTCCCGGCCTATATTCGCCCGTTATTTTGCCGAGGTATTGGCCCGTTCCGCTGGGCCGCTCTTTCAGGTGATCCAGAAGATATTTACAAGACTGATGCGAAAGTTAAAGAACTTATACCAGATGACCCTCACCTTCATAATTGGCTTGATATGGCCAAAAAACGCATTAAGTTTCAAGGACTTCCTTCACGTATTTGTTGGGTTGGATTAGGCCAGCGTCACCGCCTTGGCCTTGCCTTTAACGAAATGGTTCGCACCGGCGAATTGAAAGCCCCTGTTGTCATTGGCCGGGATCATCTGGACAGTGGTTCGGTCGCAAGCCCGAACCGTGAAACAGAATCCATGAAAGACGGGTCCGATGCCGTATCAGACTGGCCTCTTCTAAATGCCCTTCTTAACACAGCCAGTGGCGCCACCTGGGTCAGTTTGCATCATGGCGGCGGCGTCGGCATGGGGTTTTCCCAACATGCGGGAATGGTCATTGTTTGTGATGGCACTGAAGAGGCGGACAAGCGCATTGAGCGGGTTTTGTTTAACGATCCGGCGACAGGTGTCATGCGACACGCAGACGCCGGCTATGAGATAGCCCAAGACTGCGCGCGGGAAAACAATCTTAACTTACCTTTTCTCGACTGATTAAATCAGGCGTCGCGTCTCAACGGTTAGATACGGTTGAGAGGCGGCGTTTGTTTTTGCTCCGATGTCATAAAAAGGGACATAATTGAATAAGCAAGTACAAACAAAATGAAGGGCGGCAAGAACCCTTTTAGGATCAAATAACCAACATCGTCATGGGACATAGGCAAGAGTTTAACCAGACTGTTTGTTCCAAAGAAAAGTCCAAAACCTAGAAGAGTACGGATTGCTCGCTGCCACCAATTACCACTTTCTATGGATATATTTAGGAATAACAAAGCTAGAAAGGCAGCGTTAATCCCCATAAAAGCCGATTGCCTCCCAACATCGCCGTGACCAGTCGCCATGATTACCAACGGCACAATAAATGCTATCGACAATAACAAATAAGCCACTTTGGCATTGGTCGTCAGACTAAATGTCGATCTAAGAAACAACGTGTTCGCATCGAGATGATCCAGCAGATATCGGGCCATAAGTAACCACAAAACTCCGATTGACGCCCCGGCTAAAACATCTGCCAAAAAATGGCGTGCCAGATACAGCCGAGACAGCATCATCAACATTATCATGATCCCCGCCCATAACAGAGCCGTCTTTTTACGAAACACCAGAGCCAGTCCGCCCCAAAGGACAACCGCACCGACTGTGTGACCGGAAGGAAATCCATAACTATCAATACCTTGCGCATAGTTACGATAGACCGCGATGGAGCTGTCTGGAATCAATCCAAAAAAGACATTCGCAGCTGCATCTTTCAGTGCAATAGTTCCCTTTGGTAGCGATCCAAAATCTAAAAGTGAAGCATCCAGGTAATAAGGCCGAGGAAGTGCAAAAATTGTTTTCAGAACATCACTTGAAATGAAAGCGATCAGTAAAATTTGCAGAAGAATAAATCCGCGTCGAAAATCAACACCCAGCCCGACAACGCAAAGCAAACCGACGATAAATGTTTCGCTTCCAGTCCAGGTAACCCCCAGCATAAATCGATCAAGCCAAGGCGATGCATAACTTTGAAGAAACAAATTAGGCGTCGTCTCAAACATGGCTGCTCTTTTCAATCATATCGAAACTCATCGACCTATGGACGTGCGTTCGACCGCAAACAAAAAAAGGCAGGCGCAACCTGAGCCTGCCCTAATTATAAGTTTGATACAATTTAAAGTTTGATGCCAAGCCCGGTCGCCGCTTTTGTCAGCATATTTTGGGTTTGATCATTACCGCTTGTATATTCCTTCTGCGAGGCCGCATCCGAAATTTCCGCCCAGTTCTCGGCGATCTTCTCAGGTGTCTGATCTTCTTCAGGCAACCATTTACCACCCGTTTCATAGACAATCGTCCGGGCAAATGTACCGGCACCGGCTGTGATAATCGTCCGGTTTGGCGCGTCATCGGAGACAATGAACAATAACGCCGGGGTCACTGATTCCGGTGTTAACAGGCCCAGTAGATTCTCAGGAATAATATCTTCCGTCATCCGAGTTGCCGCGCAAGGTGATAGCGCGTTGACTTTGATGCCGTATTTTGCACCTTCCAGTACAAGTGTATTCATCAGACCAATAACACCCATTTTCGCCGCGCCGTAGTTGGTTTGACCAAAATTTCCGTACATGCCGCTAGACGATGTGGTCATGGCAATTCTGCCATAGCCTTGTTCGCGCATAATCGGCCACACGGCTTTGGAACAATTAACCGATCCCATAAGATGGACGTCCAGGACAAAATTAAAATCTTCAATTTCTACCTTTGAAAAGGATTTATCGCGGAGAACCCCAGCGTTATTCACCAGAATATCAACACGCCCCCACTTTTCCTTGGCCTCATCGACCATCGCCTGAACCTGATCCATGTCCGCGACGTTCGCCCCATTGGCAATCGCTTCACCGCCCGCAGCTTCAATTTCCGCAACTACCGCTCTTGCCGCATCTGACGATCCGCCGCTGCCGTCCCGGGTGCCCCCAAGATCATTTACGACGACTTTCGCGCCACGTTCCGCCAGGCTAATGGCATGACACCGCCCAAGACCATTTCCAGCGCCCGTGACAATTGCCACTCTGCCGTCAAACCGAATGCTCATAACGTCTCCTTTAATTTTACTTTAGCTTTTTGTATGATTTTTATTCGTCAAGAATGGTCATTCCCAACCATTCAATAATTAATGCAGGTTTGGCCTCACCTTTGATTTCCACTGTAACTTCAGATTTCGTCAAATATTGCCCGGGACGTTTCTCATTGATGCTGAGAATTTTGCTCTTGGCGCGAATTTCACTATCAACCTTGACCGGCTGCAAAAACCGCAATTTGTCGATACCGTAGTTAATTCCCATTTTGACGTTATCCGGCTTTGGCTGAATTTTCGGGACCAAAGCAGCCAACAGCGACAAACTTAAAAACCCATGGGCAATTGTCGTCCCAAAGGGTGTATCTTTAGCGGCTTCTGGATCAACATGTATAAACTGATAATCGTCAGTAGCACTGGCAAACTGATTGATCCGCTCCTGATCAACCTTGAACCAGTCACCTGGACCATATTCAGTTCCAACTGAGTTCAAAAATTCTGCTTTGGATATTGTTATTGTCATTGTTATCTCCTCGACATTATTTGAATAGACATTTTACCGGTTTTTTTAAGTTGGCGATAGAGCTTTTAAGAGGCTTCTCAGTCTCCTCAATTATGACGAAGCGATACCGTATCCTTTTTGAAATTTCTCCTGCACTTCATCCATTTGTTCGGAAGTCAACAGTACAGGATCACCTAGCTGTAGCGCACGCCAATAAGTATCACACAAAGTCTCCACTTCTACAGCCAAGGACAAGGCATTGTTCAGGTTTGCCTCACCGACCAGCAAACCGTGATTGGCCATCAAACAAGCTTTACGATCCTCCATTGCGATCACGACATTATCCGAAAGTGCTTGTGTGCCAAATGTCGCGTAATCCGCACAGCGAATTGTATGTCCGCCCGCCAGAGCAATCATATAGTGAAATGGCGGGATTTCACGGCGATGGCAGGCGAGAGTCATGACCGCCTTGCCATGCGTATGAAGAATTGCATCGAAATCCGGGCGGGCCGCCAACAAGTCCTGATGAAAACGCCATTCGCTTGATGGTTTCCGGCGACCATCCTGGTTTTCATATGATCCATCAAAGGACATCTTTACAATATCCTCTAGCCGCATATCATCATAAGCAACGCCAGACGGTGTTATCAAATAACCACTATCAATCCGAATAGAAGCGTTTCCAGAAGACCCTTGATTAATGCCTAAATTGTTCATAGCGCGGACCGTATCGATCAACGCATCCCGTTCAGCTTTCCACTCCATCCCTGTTCCTTCGCCTTTTTTATTTTACATGTTTTACACACTTTCTCGTCCTTGAGATTATGTGCTAAGCATACGAACTAATTTGTACACGCTATTGTAGGACCTGTCATGACTTCCAAATCCCGCCTACTGGTAACCAGAAACTTTCCACTTGATGTGATGGCACGGATACGTGGAACCTATGATGCGGTTACCAATGATGACGATCATCCCATGGGCATGGCTGAAATCCTGAAACTATCGCAAGACGTCGATGCAATTTTATGCGCCGGGACAGAAGCCATAAATTCAGAATTGATATCAGCATTGCCAGAGCGTGTTAAAATGATTGCGACTTTTTCTGTTGGTTACGACCATATAGATGTTCCGGCCGCAGCAGTACGTGGCATCCGCTTAAGCAACACACCCGATGTCCTCACCGACGCCACAGCAGATGTTGCCTTGTTATGCCTGCTAGGGGCAGCTCGGATGGCTCATATGTCCGCGGGGACTTTGCGAGCCGGCGGCTGGACAAGATGGGAGCCCAATCAATTTCTTGGCGTGCATGTCACCGGCAAACGTCTTGGTATTCTGGGCATGGGGCGAATTGGTCAGGCTGTCGCAAGGCGGGCGCAAGGATTTGATATGCAAATTCACTACCATAACCGGCGCAAAATTGAGGCGCCCGGGCTGGAAAATGCTATTTTCCACGAAACAGCCGATAGCTTTTTACCTGTTTGTGATTTTCTGTCGATCAATTGCCCCCTGTCGGCGGAAACAAAGTATTTTGTTAATGATGACAGTATTTCTAAAATGCCGGATCGGACAGTTATCGTGAATACCGCGCGCGGCGGTGTTGTCGAGGATGCGGCGCTGATCCGCGCCTTAAAGTCTGGTAAGGTCGCAGCGGCGGGGCTAGATGTCTTTGAAAACGAACCTGCCCTCAATAAAGATTATCTTGAGTTAGACAATCTGTTTGTGCTGCCTCATATCGGGAGCGCGACGGTGGAAACACGCAATGCCATGGGCTTTATGTGCCTGGATAACCTAGATGCGTTCTTTGCCGGCAAAAGCCTTCCAAACGAAATTAAAGCTCCGTAATCACCAAGCTGTTCTCTGTCAGCCCGTCGTCCGAGGTAATGAGGTTATCCAGTTCCGAATACTCATGGCGCATGCGCCATGACAGCAATTTCTGGGCATAATGCAGAACAACAGCTTGGTAGTCCGGCTCTTCAGCCAAATTTCGAGATTCTTCCGGGTCATTTCGCATATCAAACAGCAATGGCGGCAGATTGGCGAAATGTACATATTTAAAGTCTGCATCCCGATGTACCAGGACATTGCAATCCGACGACGGCATATCAAAAAAAGCTTCAGACCTTCCCCCTAGCGGATCGCGGAAATCAAAGAGCCAATGAACGGCATCCCGCCAATTAGCGGGCGTTTCCCCGTGCAGCAAGGGGGATAACGAGTATCCATTGCACTGGCGGGGAACAGGCCGGCCAATCCCGTCAAGGATCGTTGGCATAATATCGACTGACTCCGTAAAAGCAGATACAGTTTCACCTGCTTTAACGCCCCAGTTTTTCGGTGGCTTGATGATCAGTGGAATATGAAAGCTCTGATCAAAAAAGCCGAGCTTACCGAACAGATAATGATCGCCAAGTTGCTCGCCATGATCCGTCGTAACAACTATCAAAGTGTTGTCATACTCACCCTTTTCTTTCAGGTTCGCGACAATCTTTCCAATGTTTTGATCCGTTTCGGTCACCAGCGCCTTATAAGTTGCCCGGATTTGCAAGACATCTTCTACTTCCAGATCAGCAGCCAGGCCTTCGCCTTCCATGAAATAATCTTCTTGCCGGACTTTCTGGTAGGCAAAATCAAGGAACGGATGCTGTTCGGCCATTTCTTGCTGACTGCGCACGCGAATAGGCTCTTTCATCTGCCCCGGCTGATACAAGTCATGTAACTCCGGTGTCGCGATAAAAGGCGGATGCGGCCGCAGATAGGAAACATGGTAGAAGAAAGGATCACTGGCTTCAGACTGTAAGTCCTTCAACACACATTCCGTCAACCAGGCTGTTTCACTGTCTTCCCCTTTGAAACTGGTCGGCGCAAAAGTCGAATGTCGTCCCGCTGGAATACTAAAGTCTGGATCCGGATAATAAACGTCATATCCCTCCCCCTTTACCGAATACTCTTTATCTCTGAGATAGGTAAGCCAGGGTTCGCAGTCTGATGTTATATTCATACCAACTGTAAACCCGGGTAAGACCCCTTCATATGTTCGAAAGGCGGGATCAGACGCACCAAGGACCCGCGGATCCGGTGTTGTATCCGTGTAGCCGAATAATACCGGATCATATCCTGATTTTCTGGCTTCAAAGGCGATATTGGTGAGGCCACCATTTAACGGCGTGCCGTTAAGAATGGATCGATGATTACTGGGATACATTCCGGTAAGCAATGTCGCCCGTGACGGCCCGCAGGGTGCAGAACAGCTATAATGGTTCAAGAAGGCAACACCATCGCGACATAAACTATCCAGAACTGGCGTTTGGATCACGGCATCGCCTGTGGCGCCCAGACTATCTGCACGCCATTGGTCGATTGTTATGAAAAGGACGTTTGGTTTCGACATCCGCTTATTCCAATATCAAGAGAAATCACCATTGCACACAGACGGACCACTTCGTTAGTTTGTGGTCGCGTTAAACTGGACCTTATCGAGCGAGGCCACCAGATCCTTTGCCAGACGGCCAAAGATTACACTTAAACCTTCCGCATAACTGTCATAGTCGCCGGCGGTTGTTGGTTCTTCATAGCTGCCGGAACCTCGCATCGCGACTTGGTTGTCATAAAGTCGTTTCACATGCCAGCGAGCATTCACCCACGCCCGCCCGTCTTCAAGCTGCCCGATATCAACGATTTCAAGCGCGATCTGCAGAGCTCGTTGATCCGGGCGAAAATCTGCCGGATAAGGAAAGACGTTCTCTTCCCCCAGTAAGGCGGCAACATTTGCACTGGAAATGCGCTTGATCGTATCGCCGAGGGGAGCCGCCCAATGATCGAAATCAGCAACGGTCACTCGGGAACCCGCATCAAACGTAATAATCTGGGCGCGATCCGCATATCCCGGAATTTGGATAGGTCCAACTCCGACACTTATGCCCTCGGGCAGATCTTTTGCCGCAGCCTCAGGTGCGAGCCCGGCAGCCGGTTTAATGACGTAAAAATTTGTTGGCGCGGATCCAGGCAGGCCGGCGCACGCGCTTGTCAATACGACTAGTCCAATAACAGCCAAAAATTTTCTCATGATACCATCACTCCAGATTTTCATCTTCATCACTATCTTTTCCCGCTAATCAACGCACTGGGATTCCGTTCCAGAAATTCAGCCAATCCGCGGACCGCCCGGCTTGCAGCAGATAACTCCTGAAGCATCACCGTCAAATCATATTTGAACGGTGATCCATCAGCAATCAGACTATTCGCTGAACTGAACATTTTTTCTGCCGTCGCAAGTGTTGCATCAATTTTCTTGATGGCATCCTGGGTTTCCGTAAGTGTCATGCCGATTTGCGGCAGTGTTTTTTCATCAAAGCTTTCTGCAACTTTACGAACAGTAACCGCCAATTTTCGGTATTCGGCGATGGTTGACTGCAACTCTCCGGAATTAATGAATTTGTCGATGCCACCAACAGTTTCCGTCAAATTACGACCGAGTTCTTCAATCGGAAGTTTACTGAATTTTTCCACCAATTGGGCGACAGAAGTCGTAATTTTCTCGATGTCCGCCGGCACGGTCGGAATTTCAGGATACTTGTCATTTGTTGCAAGAAAAACTGGTTCGGTGTCTGGGGATAACACCAAATCAACAATCAATTGACCCGTCAGGAAATTCGCTGATTTTAACTTGGCTTTCAAGCCCCTCATGATCAGATTTTCAATGATCTTCTTGCGCAAATTACCGGCTTCGACTACCGATAGTAATTTCTTGCCCGCATCGGTGATACTAATCCTTTGTGGCTCAATTTCTATCAACACCGGGATATGATATTTCTTTTTTTCTTCGTCAATCTCCAGCGTGATTTCTTTTACCGTCCCAATTCTAATGCCGCGAAATTCGACGGGGGCGTCCACGGCGAGACCACTAACTGACCCTGCAAAATACAAAACATAATCTGCTTTTTCAGTATATTTGGCGTCTTCCTTGGTTTTTAAGTTCTTATATAGCTCAAACTTATGCCCGCTTTCCGCTTTCCAGGTATTCTTATAAATAGATTGGGTATCAAATTCGACGGCTCCTGTAAGCAGCGCCTGAAGTGATTCAGCACCGACTTCAATACCAGAGGTCGAGACACTGATATTGACACCACCAGCATTCCAAAAATTTGTTCCCTCTAACACCAGGTCGTCAAATGGCGCCTTCACGAAAGTATAGACGTCGATGGAATCATTATCTTTTGCCAAACGGTACCCAAGTACGGTCCCTACCCGCAATCCTCTAAAGACAACCGGGGTTCCCCGACCAATATTTCCCAAACTGGTCGTCGACAAAACATATTCCGTGCCCTTGTCCGTAGATGTGATGACTGGCGGCGTTGCCAATCCGTCGAATTTCTCTTTACGTTCGCCGCCTTTGCCAGGATCAATTTCGATAAAGGCTCCGGATAAGATCGTTTCCAGTCCTGTAACGCCTTGTAATCCGATTGACGGTGAGACAACCCAAAACCGCGCCGTATCCGTCAGGTACTTGTCCGCTTCGCGATTGACATCGACAACCGCGCTTACACCCTTCTCGTCGTCCAGAATATCAATCCGTTTTACCAACCCGATATTGACATCCTTGAATTTCAACTGAGTTTTACCGGGCGTCATCCCTTCGGCATTTTCAAAAATAACCGAAATTTCTGTTCCCCGCTCTGCAACGGTTTTAACGATTAGAAAACCGGCGACGCCCAGGGCAATAATCGGAACGAGCCAAATACTGAGCAAACTCCCGTAACCGCGACGAATTTTCGCTTGTGGTACGTCCAAATTATTTTCTTCGGTCATACTTTTTCCCTCGATTTATCCCAAATCAAACGCGGATCAAACGTCATGGCGGCAGACATCGTAATTATAACAACCGCCGCAAAAGCTATTGCGCCAACACCAGCTTCCACCGTAGCAATGGCTTGTAATTTAACAAGAGCAATAAGGATAGAAATCATAAAAATATCAATCATTGACCAGCGCCCAATAAACTCCGTGAACCGGTATAAGATAGCGCGCTTCTTAGGCTGCCATCCCACTTTGAACTGAACTGTGATAACCAAAAAGAACAAGGCCACTATTTTAAATATCGGCACCATCACACTTGCAATAAAAACAATTGCAGCAATGGTCCATTGTCCAGAATGAAAGAGTTCGATGACCCCACCCATTATGGTATTAGTTGTCGATTTACCGAAGGACACCAGGGTCAGTATTGGATAAACATTCGCAGGAACATAAAGAATTGCTGCAGCAATCAGCAAAGCCCAGGTACGCTGAAGGCTATTCTTTTTTCGGGAGGTGAGTTCACCCTCACAGCGGGGGCAGTGATTAGATTTCGTTTGCCGATACGAGTTTGACACTAACAAGCCGCATAACGGGCAGGAAACGGCATCCATGGACTGCGCTGTGACATATTGTTCAGTCATGATTTCACTTCTTCCAATCGTGACCAAAGGGCATCATCATCCAGCGTCAGATACGCCATTACCGTGGCCGCCACCATCAAGACGAAGGCGAAGAGTGACAAACCCACACTTACTTCCGCAAAATCGCTTAGCTTCACAAAGGCAACAATTATGCCTAAAATAAAAATCTCTGACATTGCCCAAGGTCTAAGATGAACAAGCAACCGGATTTGGAGTTGTGGATTGATAGGCAATCGATTTAGCCGCAACGGCAACAGCAAGGAAATAATGACGAGAAGAACCATCATAGGCGCCAATACACTCGAGACGAAAACGACAATCCCCAATTCCCAATATCCCTCATTCAAAAAAGCGATCGCTCCATCAATCAATCTGTTTGACTGCGAACGACCGTCCAATTCAAAGGTCAAAAGCGGGAACATGTTGGCCAGAATAAAGAAAAGTAATCCTGTTAGCGCAAAAGCCAGCGCTCTATCAAGGCTGTTTCTATGGCGGACAAATAACAGCGCCCCGCATCTGATGCAGCGGCCCTGCTCACCTTCTTTAATATCAGCGATAGCATGCACAAGATCGCACTCCGGACACGCAAGCTTAGTATCCGTATAGGCAAAATCACTCTCGATATAAATATCCTCCCGCATAAAATGCTACAAAGCAGAGAAGTAGATGTCATCTTGCGTCTCACCGATGTTGCTCGAAGGCATAATACGGGCCGAAACGGTCGCATTCAATGGTTTTCCGCTTAACCTATTATAAAGCTGTTGGCAATTCGTGTCTAAATGTCAAATTTTGCCTCTGGTCTGCGGTCATGTTGTAATTATTTTCAGGCGGCTTATCTATAGTTTTACAAAACATAGGTACTAATAATATTTAATAACAATTTATTTTGTAATTAAGAGCAGTTAAGGCTTGTTATCGAATTGGTTTTTCGGTAATCCCTTGCGTTGCGGGCCACATCAGGCCAATAAAGAGATGAAAGAAGTGAGTTCTTACCATGACGTCACATTTGACCCACCTTCAGCAACTGGAAGCCGAAAGTATTCAGATATTTCGGGAAGTTGTCTCGGAATTTGAAAGACCGGTCATGATGTATTCCATCGGCAAGGATTCTGCTGTTCTTTTGCATCTCGCCCGCAAAGCATTTTACCCCTCTCCTATTCCCTTTCCTTTGTTACACGTGGATACAACCTGGAAATTCAAGGAGATGATTTCCTTTCGCGAAAAGATGGTAGAAGAATATGACCTGGATCTCCTCGTGCATATTAACCCAGAGGGCGTCGCCCAGGGTATCGGTCCATTTACCCATGGCTCAGCCCTTCATACAGATATAATGAAAACTGAGGCGCTTAAGCAAGCGCTGGATAAATATAAATTCGACGCGGCCTTTGGCGGTGCCCGGCGCGATGAAGAAGCCTCTCGCGCCAAAGAGCGCGTTTTTTCCTTTCGCAGCAAAAACCACCGTTGGGATCCGAAAAATCAACGGCCAGAGTTATGGTCTTTATATAATGGTCGCGTCCGGACTGGCGAAAGCATACGCGCTTTCCCCCTGTCAAACTGGACCGAACTTGATATCTGGCAATATATCTATCGCGAAGACATTCCCATTGTGCCTCTATATTTTGCCGCAGAACGGCCCGTCGTTGAACGCGACGGCATGCTGCTAATGGTTGATGATGATCGCTTACCGCTAGAAGCTGACGAAACGCCGCAAATGAAATCCATTCGATTTAGGACCCTCGGTTGTTATCCTCTAACCGGCGCAATAGAATCTACCGCAACAACGCTGCCGGAAATCATCCAGGAAATGCTTGTTACGCGTACATCAGAGCGACAGGGCCGGTTGATCGACAAGGATCAAGCCGGATCCATGGAGAAGAAAAAGCAGGAGGGCTATTTCTAATGTCGACTTCAACAGAAACAGCAAAAACTGAAATTGACGACTATCTCAAATCGCAGGAACAAAAGGATCTATTGCGGTTTATAACTTGCGGCAGCGTCGATGATGGAAAAAGTACCTTTATTGGCCGCTTGCTCTGGGACACAAAACTACTGTTTGAAGATCAACTGGCAACATTGACGGCGGAAAGCAAACGTATCGGCACCCAGGGCGGCAATATCGACTATGCCCTCCTCCTTGATGGCCTGCAAGCTGAGAGGGAGCAAGGGATCACCATTGATGTCGCTTATCGTTTCTTCACGACGGACAAACGTAAGTTCATTGTTGCCGATACACCGGGCCACGAACAATATACGCGCAATATGGTCACCGGCGCATCGACTGCTGATCTCGCCGTGATTCTTGTCGATGCTCGTAAAGGCATGCTGACACAAACCATGCGCCATAGTTATCTGGTATCTCTTCTCGGTATCAAGAAAATTGTCCTTGCCATCAATAAAATGGATTTGGTGGATTATGATGAAGCCATTTATACAAAAATCAAAGCCGACTATGAAGCTTTTGCCCGGCAACTGAATTTCGAAACAATCCAAACCATCGCCGTCTCCGCCTTGAACGGCGATAATATGATTGCGTTGAGCCCGGCCATGCCCTGGTATCAAGGGCCAACGATCCTTGAGTATCTTGAAACTGTCGATTTTGGTCGTGACGTCAGCAAGGAACCGTTTCGCCTGCCAGTTCAATGGGTTAATCGGCCCAATCTCGACTTTCGAGGCTTTTCCGGGACCATCGCCAGCGGGACCGTTCTAGTTGGCGATGCCGTCGTTGAGCCGGTTTCCGGTCAAGCAAGTACGGTTTCGCGGATTGTTACGTTTGATGGTGATCTGGAAACTGCGCAAGTCGGTCAGGCAGTCACCCTCACCCTCACAGATGAAATTGATATCAGCCGCGGTGATGTTCTATGTCAAACAACTGATCGCCCCGCCACCGCCGATCAATTCAGTGCACGCGTTGTCTGGATGCATGACACGCCCATGCTCCCCGGTCGGAACTATCTGATTAAAATTGGAACATCTCTTATTTCCAGTAAAATCAGTGACTTGAAATATAAAGTCAATGTCAATACTCTGGAACATATGGCGACGAAAACGCTGGAACTTAATGAAATTGGTATTTGCAACATAACGTTGGACAAGGCCGTTTCTTTTGATCCATATGTGGACAATCGGCAAACAGGCTCGTTTATTCTGATAGACCGATATACAAACGCGACAGTGGCCGCTGGCACCATTGATTTTGCACTTCGCAGGGCGGATAATATTCATTGGCAATCGGTGGATATCCATAAGGCAGCCCGATCATCACAAAAGGATCAAAAGGCGTCCGTTCTCTGGTTTACCGGCCTCTCCGGATCCGGAAAATCAACAATCGCCAATCTGGTCGAAAAGAAACTGCATACTCTCAATAAGCACACATATTTGCTGGACGGCGACAATGTGCGCCACGGATTGAACAAGGATCTTGGATTTACCGATGCCGATCGCGTCGAAAATATCCGCCGGGTCGGAGAAACATCCAGATTGCTGGTTGATGCGGGATTGATAACATTGGTGTCGTTTATTTCGCCCTTTAGAAGTGAACGTCAGATGGCGCGCAGCCTTCTAGAAGACGGTGAATTCCTGGAAGTGTTTGTTGATACGCCTTTGGAAATCTGTGAGGAACGCGACATCAAGGGCCTTTATAAAAAAGCCCGCGCCGGTGAAATCAAGAATTTCACCGGGATAGATTCAGCCTATGAACGTCCAGAAAATGCCGAACTGGTCATAGATGGTGCGAAAATGAGCGCCGAAGATGCGGCGGCCTTCATAGTCGACTCCTTACAAAAACGCGGATTAATATGATTTCTCTATTAATGCGGTGAATTGATATGATTTCTCTATTAATCCAGGAGAGAGAGTAGATATTCACCATATCCGCTCTTTCTCAACGGTTCCGCAAGAGCCGCGAGTTCTGTTGCGGATATATAGCCTTTTTGGAAGGCAATTTCTTCCGGACAGGCCACTTTAAGACCTTGTCGTTTTTCGATTGTCTGGACGAAATGCGAAGCTTCCAGCAGGTTGTCATAAGTTCCCGTATCGAGCCAAGCACTGCCGCGCCCCAGTAATTCCATACTTAATTCACCCCGGTCGAGATATAATCGATTAAGGTCGGTAATTTCCAGTTCGCCGCGCGCACTGGGTTTCAAATGCCGAGCGAAGTCAATGACTTGATTGTCGTAGAAATACAATCCGGTAATGGCGATATTGGATTTTGGATGCGTCGGTTTTTCTTCGACTCCCGTCACTTTTCCGCTCGCGTCAAATTCTGCGACACCATAGGCCTCGGGATCCGACACATGATATCCGAAAATAGTCGCCCCGTGCTCGCGTTTTTGAGCATTTTCCAGCAATGTCTCGAACATGTTAGCATAGAAGATATTATCGCCCAGTATGAGCGAGGAATGATCGTCGCCAATATGTTTTTCACCAATAATAAAAGCCTGTGCCAGCCCATCCGGTGACGGTTGCTTCGCATATGTGAGGTTAAGTCCCCACTTGCTACCATCGCCTAATAAATGTTGAAAGACAGCTTGCTCCAGAGGTGTTGTAATGATCAGAATATCCCTAATTCCCGCCAGCATCAAAGAGGTTAGCGGGTAATAGATCATCGGTTTGTCATACACCGGCATCAATTGCTTGCTCACACTGATTGTCAGCGGATGTAATCGACTGCCTGTACCGCCTGCCAGAATAATACCTTTATGTGCCATTGCGTCCCATTTTCTCATATTGATAGATCATTGATGATTGAGTAGGCATATCAGTAATCAGTTTATATTCTGTTACCGACAAAATTCAAATTTTATATGAAATTCCAGTTTCGCATTCGATGGGAAGGCTTAATTTATTGCAGCCCTTAATCGATCGGCTTCTATCTTTCCGGTTGCCGTTTGTCGAAGAAATTTTTCATTTTTGCAAAACATTTCCTGAGCACAGTTATGCTCGCCCAGTGCCAAAAGCATATCGATGATCAAAATCGACGGATCCACGGTATTGTCGCATCTGAAATACGTATCATCAACGTTGCACAAAACCTGAACAACCGCCTTTTTTTGCCAGAGATCCAGCGTTTCAAGGCTTTCTTTCAAAGCCGGTGCACATCCACAGAAAAATTTTGCATCCCAATGGCTTATTCGCAAGAGGCCAATAATATTTTGAAAATTATGACTGTCGAAATTCCGCTCCACAACTTTCTTCAACATGAAAAATTCATCGGGACCAAAATTTCTGATATGCGATTGAAAAGCATGGGTAAGGCTTTTGTATTTTGATTTACCCAGATTTGTCACCAAACCAACGGTTTCTAATGAAGACTTTGAATGTTCAGGTGCGTAAAAATTGCCGCCTATCTGCTCCAGATATTTTGAAACGGCGTGAAAATTGACCCGAACCGAGTAACAGCCATTGGTCGCAACATGTCGTTTCGGCAGGCTTCGAATGGCTGACATATCACTATCGCCAAAATCACTGGCGATCATAAACATCGGTCCGGTTGTCAAGGAGGACATTTTCTCAATCGCCGTCAATCCCCCAACCGGAACGGCAAAATTCAGGTTTTTCTCCTCAGTTCGGTATTTGTCAAGAAGGGCATTCCATCCCGTATGACGATAATAATTTTTGGCGCAGTCTGTGTCCTGATAGTCGATTGTTGCCGTTTTTGCTATGTCAGAAATATCGTCCGCGACCGGGTCCAATTTACACCGAATATGTCGTGTTCGTAATTGACCGTTTCGGATTTCGAACAAATCATGAGGAAGACCGTCAAAAACATAATTTGCGATTACCCCCATAGGATTGCTGGTTTTCCAACAGCAAGTATCCGACCTGAAATCAAAAGTTCGATAGGTTCCTGGTCCATAACATCCAGATAGGCAAAATCCAGCACACCCTGCTTTATAAAGCACTGGAGCTGTGGATGTTTTTTCCAGAACTCTATGTTGGCCTTGCTGATATCCGTCATTACATAGACAAATTTTCGATTGGCTCGGATGGACATTTCAAGTTCGGAAAAAAATGCTTTAAAAAACAATAGCCAAACCGGCCGGCCCTCGCACCAAGCTCGATAATGTAAAAAGGCTCCTCCGATGAAGGTGTTTTTCGAGGTTTCGCAAAATCAGCGAAAAAACCGTCGATCACTTTCGCATAGCAACTGGCAATAAATGGATTGGTGGTAATGTAATTGGGGACGGCTGATGCATGCCAGGCATTTATTCCCATCTGCCGATAATAAGACCGAACCAACGGCCAGATCGGCGATTGAGAAACCGGTCCGAATTCTTCCCTATTTTGACCCAATATTTTGTCCATGTGCCTTTTGCTCCTCAGAATAGCCCCGGCCGGTTAAACCGCTTTTTTCCACTTTTAGCGGCGTCCGTGGAAGTAGAACGAAATCCGGCTGAAGAACGTGAAACACGGAATTCAAACAATGAGGATTGTAAATTTTTTTAACTAGTCTACTTGTGTTATCGAACAATTTTTAAAACCAAAATCCGGACTTTGCATTATGGGAAAATCTGCACCAGTAACCTCACATGAAGATTGGCAATTTTGGGTCGATCGTGGCGGCACCTTCACGGATCTCGTAGCGCGCAAACCCGATGGCAGCATCGTTACCCACAAGTTACTCAGCGAAAATCCGGAACATTACGCAGACGCGGCCCTGCAAGGCATTCGGGATTTACTGGGAATAGAGAAGTCTGCGCCCATTCCGTCGGAAATCATTGGCACCGTTAAAATGGGGACTACTGTCGCCACTAACGCCCTGCTGGAACGCAAAGGCGAAAGACTGGCGCTGATTACGACAACCGGATTTCGAGACAGCCTTCGAATTGGCTATCAAACCCGTCCCAAGTTATTCGACCTCAATATCAAGCTTCCTGAAATGCTGTATGAAACAGTGGTTGAAGTTGATGAGCGCATTGGGGCAACCGGCCAACTTATTACACCGTTGAACCTGGACAAGGCGCGCACGGACTTACAAGCTGTCTTCGATACGGGCATTCGTGCCTGCGCCATTGTCTTTATGCATGGCTATCGATATCACGACCACGAACAACAAGTTGCAGAAGTTGCCGCAGATATTGGCTTTACGCAAATTTCAACAAGCCACGGCGCCAGCCCCTTGATGAAACTGGTCAGCCGCGGTGATACTACTGTGGTTGATGCGTATCTGTCGCCGATCCTGCGCCGCTATGTGGATCGCGTCGCCTCTGAACTTGGCGATACCCGGTTAATGTTCATGCAATCCAATGGCGGCCTGACGGACGCCCATTTCTTTCAAGGCAAAGACGCGATCCTCTCCGGCCCCGCTGGCGGAGTTGTCGGTATGGTTCAGACGTCTGCTATGGCTGGGTTCGATCGGGTCATTGGTTTTGATATGGGCGGCACGTCTACGGATGTTTCTCATTTTGGCGGCGAGTATGAACGGGCATTCGAGACGGAAGTTGCTGGCGTCCGAATGCGGGCCCCCATGATGCTGATTAATACCGTTGCCGCAGGCGGTGGTTCCATTCTCGATTTTGACGGCGCCCGGTATAAAGTTGGCCCCGACAGTGCCGGCGCTAATCCGGGCCCGGCCTGCTACCGCAAAGGCGGGCCACTAACGGTGACCGATTGTAATGTCATGCTCGGCAAACTCTCCCCCGACTTCTTCCCGAAGGTTTTTGGACCGAACGCCAATGAAGCGTTGGACGCCGAAATCGTGAAAGAGAAATTCAAGGTGCTCGCCGATCGGATCAACGCGGCCACAGGAACCAACCGCTCACCAGAAGAAGTTGCCGAAGGCTTCTTGTTTATTGCGGTTGAGAATATGGCCAATGCCATCAAGAAAATCTCCGTTCAACGCGGCTATGATGTCACGGAATATGTTTTGACGTCCTTTGGTGGCGCGGGCGGTCAGCATGCCTGTATGGTCGCCGACAGCCTTGGCATCAAAAAGATAATGCTTCATCCCTATGCAGGTGTCTTGTCCGCGTTTGGCATGGGACTTGCCGATTTACGGGTGATGAAAGAACGGGCTGTCGAAGTTGAATTATCTGCAGCTGAACTTCCGGCCATTTCAAGTGCCCTCGATGAATTGGCCGACATCGGATATCAGGAAATGATCGCGCAGGGCGCGCCTGAAAACCGCATTACGGTCGAGCGCAAACTCCATATTAAATATCATGGCTCCGATACGTCCATGATCGTCGATTTCGGAACTCTGGAGAATATTATCCCTGCCTTTGAAGCCGCTCACCGTCAGCGGTTCGGCTTCAATACGCCGGAAAAGACCATGATTGTCGAAGCCATCGCGGTGGAGGTCATTGGCTCCGGTGATAAGGTGGACGATCCCGTTTTATCGAAACCGGAAACTGCCAAAGCGACCGATCCCATTGCCCTGCAAAGCATCTTTATGGGAGATCAACGAAAAGATTGCCCGTTCTTCGATCGTGACGCTCTGTCCGTTGGTGATAAAGTAAAAGGCCCTGCCGTTATCGTCGAGAGCACGGGAACAACTGTTATTGAGCCCGGCTGGCAAGCGGAAATGAATAATCGCGGCCATCTCATTCTGCACCGGGTGGAAGAAATCAAACGGGTTATGGCCATCGGCACCAATGTCGATCCGGTCATGCTGGAAATCTTCAACAATCTGTTCATGAATGTTGCTGAGCAAATGGGGACGGTTCTGGAAAAAACCGCCTATTCCGTAAATATCAAGGAGCGGCTGGATTTCTCCTGTGCCGTGTTTGATCTCAATGGCGATTTGATCGCCAATGCACCACATATGCCGGTACATCTGGGGTCCATGTCCGAAAGCATTAAGTCGGTCATCCGCAAACACCGTTCAAGTATGAAAGCCGGCGATGTCTATGTGCTGAATGCGCCGTATAATGGCGGCACGCATCTTCCAGATGTCACGGTGATTACACCGGTTTTTGATTTAACCGAAAAAGACGTCCTGTTTTATGTTGCCAGCCGGGGTCATCATGCGGATATCGGCGGCACGACGCCTGGATCCATGCCACCAGATAGTAAAACTGTTGAGGAGGAAGGCGTCATCCTGGACAACATCCTGCTGGTTGACGGCGGTAGAATTCTAGAGCAGGAAATTACCGATATTCTGAATTCAGGCGCCTACCCCACCCGGAATGCCGAACAGAATATGGCAGATCTGAAAGCGCAGATCGCGGCTTGCGAAAAAGGTATTCAGGAACTGCGCAAGATGGTCGAACAATTCGGCATTAACGTGGTGCATGCCTATATGGGCCATGTTCAGGACAATGCGGAAGAATCTGTTCGCCGTGTTCTGGATGTTCTCAAAGACGGTAGTTTTACCTATGCCATGGATGACGGTTTCGAAATCAAAGTGAAAATTTCCATCAACAAGGAAGATCGCACTGCGACCATCGATTTCACGGGCACCAGCGGCGAACATCCGACCAATTACAATGCGCCGCGAGCGGTGACGACGGCGGCGGTTCTATATGTCTTTCGATGCCTAGTTGATTCTGACATACCACTTAACGCGGGTTGTCTGAAGCCGCTGGATATCATTGTTCCTGAAAATTCCATGTTATCTCCGGTATACCCCGCGGCGGTTGTCGCCGGCAACGTGGAAACGTCCCAATGTATTACAGATTGTCTGTTTGGCGCCTTGAACGTCATGGCAGCAGCGCAAGGGACCATGAATAATTTCACCTTCGGTAATGATGTCTATCAATATTACGAGACCATTTGCGGAGGCGCCGGTGCGGGCCCGACATATGATGGCACCAGCGCGGTTCATACGCATATGACTAATGCCCGGCTGACGGATCCGGAAGTTCTGGAATGGCGCTTTCCCGTCACCTTGGATAGTTTTGAAATCCGTCCCAATTCCGGTGGCAAAGGCGCCCATCCCGGCGGCAACGGCACATTGCGAAAAATACGCTTCCATGAGCCGATGACGGCCGCAATCTTGTCGAGCCATCGGGTTGTCCCGCCGTTTGGTTTGGAAGGCGGCGAGCCGGGCCAGGTCGGCAATCAATGGGTTATCCGGACCACCGGAGAAACGGAACATCTTGAAGGTCGGGACAAAACAGAAATGCAGGCTGGCGATATTTTTGTTATACAGACACCTACCGGCGGCGCTTACGGGAAGTAAGCCGCCGGCGGTTGTTAAATTTAAGTTTTAACCTGAGAATGTGGGTTTAGTTTTATGTGTAGATTAACCGCCTATTATGGCCCAGAAATTCCACTCGAAAATATTATCATCATTCCGAAGCATTCTCTGCTCGTCCAAAGCCACGAAGCAGAAGAATCCAAAATTGCCGTTAATGGCGATGGATTTGGGGTTGCCTGGTATGACGATACGGCTATTCCAGGTTTGTATCGGGATGTCCTCCCCGCTTGGGCCGACGATAATCTGACCAATCTTTGCCGCTTGGTAAAATCCCGACTTTTCCTGGCCCATGTGAGGGCGTCGACCACCGGCGAAACGACCCGATCCAATTGCCATCCGTTCACACACGGCAAATGGTCCTTTATGCATAATGGCCAGGTTGGTGATTTCGACAAGCTGCGCAGATCACTCGAGGCCCATCTTCCCGATGAACTCTACGTCGCGCGGCGAGGAACGACGGATTCTGAGCTTCTGTTTCTTCTTTTGATGTCTTTTATTTCAGACCACGAGCCCAAAAAATCCATTGAAATGCTGATCGCACTTTTACACACGGTCGCCGCGGAGAACCAAGTCGACGCCTTTTTGCGCATGACATGTGTTTTCTCAAATGGCGCGCATATTTACGGCTTCAGATATGCAACGGACAAATTTAGTCCGACTTTGTACTTTGCCAACAAACTGGATAATGGCGGCGCCTCTTTATCATCAGAGCCTCTGGACGGCCAAGATCACAATTGGCAACTTGTTCCTGCCAACAGTTTTGTCGAGATAGATGGCGATGTTGAGGTGCTGAAAGCACTCGATTTGTGACACGGGACCTCTTGCGCCGAGCTACAGATTACTTCTTGGCTAAATATTGCTGCCAATTCTTGTCAGCATCCTGGATGCGAGCGGCGATACCGGTTTCTTCCCACCGATCCCGGCCAACGTCATGGCCAAAGAGATAAAGCTTTCCCTCAAAAATCAGCCAGACACCCGGGTCAATATCACTCAGGTTGCCAAGACTCATTTGGTTAGAGCAATATCCGCCATATTGCGGCGCATAGCTTTCAGGTGATTCCAAAAACAGATCGCGACTTTCCGCGTTAGCGAAGCGCCAAGTTGCGCCTTTCCAGTCCGCCGTAAAATCTCCCTGTCCTTCTGCCGGTTTTTTCGTATTGAAATAGGCGACGCTGTCGTAACCGTCGACAGCCAGATCCCCCAAATAAGATTTGTTTATTTCGTCGAAGGCCCAGGCGGAACCCGCACTAACGAAAAGTATGGAAACAAGCATAGCGGCAAAAAAGCGTCGAAACATTCAAAATCTCCGTTGAAATACCGATCTATCTTGGCCGCCCCCTCGCCGATATGAAAATCAAATTATTGTCAACTCGGACTATGCCCGTGCTGGTCTTACCCGCTCGTAGGTTAAATTGGACGCCAGCAACCTTTCGGCTTGTTGAACCGAGACCCCTTTGCGCCTCGCATAATCTAACACTTGATCACGGCCAACATTTCCGACACCAAAGTATCGCGCATCAGGATGTGAGAAATAATATCCGGACACAGAAGATGCTGGCGTCATGGCAAAACCATCGGTCAGGTTAATACCGACACGATCACTGGCTTCCAATAGTTCGAACAAACCGGTTTTTTCTGAATGCTCTGGGCACGCCGGATATCCCGGCGCCGGACGTATCCCCTGATAGGCTTCCTTGACCAGCTCTTTGTTGGAGTAATGCTCTTCCGCCGCATATCCCCAGAGGTTTTTCCGCGTCTGCTCATGCATATATTCCGCCGTCGCTTCGGCCAGCCGATCGGCGAGCGCTTTGAGGAGAATACTGCTGTAATCATCATGGGTTCGATCGAACTCTTCAAGCTTTCTCTCAATACCCAATCCAGCAGTCACCGCGAACCCGCCGAGATAATCGGGAATGCCACTGGTCTTCGGCGCGATGAAATCAGAGAGACATTGGTTGGCGCGATTTTTCGCCCGGCTCATCTGTTGGCGTAGAAACATAAACCGGTGTTTTTCCGTCTTTCTAGTGTCGTCGGTGTAAATAACCACATCGTCGCCATCTCGGGCTGCAGGAAAGAAACCGACCACCGCTTTCGCCGTTAGCCATTTTTCTGAAACAATCTGATCCAGCATGGTGAGCGCGTCATCGTATAGTTCCCTCGCCGTCTCACCGACAATCTTGTCATCAAGAATCTTCGGAAAATGTCCCGCCAGTTCCCACGTGCGAAAAAAGGGCGACCAATCAATATAATTTCTCAGTTCTTTAAGATCGATGTCATCAAACTGCCGGAGACCAAGAAAGTTCGGTTTTTTTGGCCGATAATCCTTCCAATCTAATTTCGCGCCGTTAGCACGCGCCTCGTTCAAGGAAAACTGCGCATCTGGTCGGGCTTTTTTAAGGTAGTTTTCCCGTACCTGTACATACTCTTCCTTGATTGTTTCGGCTAGCTTCTGGTTATTTTCATCACTCGTCAATTGGGTGGCGATCCCAACGGCGCGCGAAGCATCCGTTACATATATCGTCGTGCCTTCATATTGCGGGGCAATTTTCAAGGCTGTATGAACTTTCGATGTCGTCGCGCCACCAATAAGCAGCGGGACTTCAAACCCTTGACGCTGCATTTCTGATGCGACTGTTGCCATCTCTTCCAAGGACGGCGTTATCAGGCCGGACAAACCAATGATATCAACTTTCTCATCTATCGCCGTCTGCAGTATTTTTGAGTACGGCACCATCACGCCAAGATCGATAACTTCAAAATTATTACATTGCAAAACAACACCCACAATATTCTTACCAATATCATGCACGTCGCCTTTCACCGTCGCCATAAGGATTTTACCCTTGGTTGATGCAAGGCCGCTGGATTCTTTCTCGGCTTCGATATAAGGCAGTAGGTGAGCTACTGCCTGTTTCATCACACGAGCACTTTTAACCACTTGCGGCAGAAACATTTTGCCGGACCCAAATAAATCACCCACAACATTCATACCGTCCATCAATGGACCTTCAATTACTTGAATTGGCCTCGGAAATTGCAGGCGGGCCTCTTCCGTGTCCTCAACGATATAATCAGAAATTCCTTTTACCAACGCATGGCTGAGCCGTTCGTTGACTGAATTTTCTCGCCAGCTGAGATCAATAACATTACTTCGCTTTTGACCAATGGCTTCTTCTGCAACTTCCAGCAGTCTTTCTGTCCCATCCTCCCGTCGATTAAAGACGGCGTCTTCAATACGATCTCGAATATTTTCTGGAATGTCAGAGTAAACCGCAAGCTGCCCGGCATTCACAATACCCATATCCATGCCGGCCTTTATCGCATGATAAAGGAAAACGGAATGCATGGCCTCACGCATAGGGTTATTTCCCCGCATGGAGAAGGACATATTGCTGACGCCGCCGCTGATCTGAATGTGAGGCAGTTTCTCTTTCAACTCCGCAGTCGCTTCGATATAATCTTTCGAAAAATTACTGTGCTCTTCAATACCGGTCGCGATGGGGAAGACATTGGGATCGAAGATAATATCTTCAGGCGGAAAGCCAATTTCTTCTGTCAGTAATTTGTAGCAACGGGTACAAATATCGATCATCCGCTGCTTGGTATCCGCCTGCCCGTCCTCATCAAAAGCCATGACTACTGTGGCCGCTCCGTACCGACGAATTTCGCGCGCATGGCGCAGAAACTCGTCTTCACCTTCCTTTAAGGAGATGGAATTTACGACACCCTTGCCCTGAACAGTTTTGAGACCAGCCTCCAACACTTCCCATTTTGAGCTGTCAATCATCAAGGGAACCCGACTTATGTCTGGTTCCGAAGCAATAAGGTTTAGAAATTTCGGCATCGCGGTGACCGCGTCCAGCATGGCATCGTCCATATTGACGTCAACAATCTGCGCGCCGTTGATCACCTGGTCGCGTGCGATGTCGAGGGCGGTGTCAAAATCACCTTCCATGATCAAATTTTTGAATTTCGCAGAACCAGCTACATTCGTCCGTTCGCCAACATTGATGAAACCGGCTACTTCATCCATATAGAGAGGCTCCAGACCACTCAACCGACATATCGGCGTATGTTCCGGGCATTTCCGAGGATGGATATCCGTAATTGCTTCTGAAATAGCGGCAATATGCTCTGGACGGGTGCCACAACATCCACCGACAATATTGACCAAGCCACTTACAGCAAATTCCTGGAGCTGCGACGCCATATAATCCGGTGTGTCGTCATAGTCACCGAGTTCATTGGGTAACCCTGCATTGGGATGGACACTGACATTAGTGTCAGCAATTGAAGAAACCGCCTGAACATGTGGACGCAGATCTTTCGCCCCAAGCGCGCAATTAAAGCCAATACTTATTGGTTCCACATGTGCCATGGAGGCCCAAAAAGCCTCTGCAGTTTGACCGGACAGCGTTCTGCCGGAGGCATCCGTAATAGTTCCAGAAACCATGACCGGGTGACGGGTCCCGATTTCATCAAAATAACGTAAAACCGTGTAAATGGCCGCTTTGCAATTCAGGCTGTCAAAAACTGTTTCAATTAGAATAATCTGTGCGCCGCCATCCATTAACCCCCGGAGAGCTTCATCATAAGACGCAACCAACTCATCAAAAGTTACATTCCGAAAACCCGGGTCGTTAACGTCTGGTGATATTGACGCCGTGCGATTAGTTGGGCCCAAAACTCCGGCAACAAACCGTTGTTTTTCAGGTGTTAATGAAGACCATTTATCGGCTACCCCGCGCGCCAAGCTGGCCGATTTGCGATTAAGTTCATACACTTCGTTTTCGAGACCATAATCTGCTTGCGCGATCGACGTCGAATTAAAGGTATTTGTCTCCAGTATGTCAGCGCCGGCCGCGAGGAACTGATCGTGGATTTCTTCAATCACTTCAGGTTTGGACAGACTGAGCAGATCGTTATTTCCTTTCAGATCGGTTCCATGATCGAGAAAAGCTACCCCTCTATAATCTGCCTCTTCGAGCTTGTAACTCTGAATCATTGTTCCCATAGCGCCGTCCAGGACCATAATGCGTTTGCCGAGGATAGCTTCAAGTTCAAGAAACGGCTTTGACTTCTTCATAAAGATTTCTTTCTGGAAAGATCTGCCGCCACTAGGCGGTGCAGGCGAGTTGATTAGGCCGCAACCCGAGTGTATGACAAACTGAATACACAAGATCTGCGCGATTCAATGTGTAGAAATGGAAATCTGTAACTCCGGCTTGTTGCAACTGAAGACACTGCTCGGACGCCACCATAGCTGCCACCAAGTTGCGGGTCGCTGGATCTTCATCCAGCGTTTCAAATAAATGGGTGAGCCATGCTGGAATTTGAGTGCCACATTGTTGGCTAAACTGGCGAATTTTGGAATAGCTGGTAACGGGAAGAATGCCGGGAACTATAGGAATAGTAATGCCGTGAGCCTGAGCCCGATCGATAAATCGCAGGTAAACTTCAGGATCAAAGAAAAACTGAGTTATTGCGCGAGTTGCTCCAGCATCCATTTTTCGCTTCAAATAATCAATATCAGCCAAACTGGAAGCGGCATCTGGATGAATTTCCGGATAACATCCAACTGTGATCTCGAAATCATGCATCTTTTTTAGATGCGCGATGAGATCTACCGATCCGGAGAAGCCGCCTGGATGCGGCTGAAATTCGGATTGGCCTTCTTGTGGATCACCACGCAAGGCCACGATATGTTTTATGCCGCTTTCCCAGTATTTCTCTGCAACAGCTTCTATTTCAGTTACGGTTGCGCCGACGCATGTCAAATGTGCAGCCGGTTCCAACATCGTTTCGCGCCGGATCTTGCTGACAAGTTCATGAGTGCGTTCCCGTGTCGACCCACCGGCCCCGTAGGTAACAGACACAAACTTCGGAACTAGCGGCGCAAGGCGATTTAGCGCTTGCCAATGTTTTGACGCAAGGGCTTCGGAAGTCGGAGGGAAAAACTCGAATGAAACTTCTACCCGATTTGTGAAACCATTTGTAGCAAGCCCTTGTTCAGCGCTTCGCCCGGGAGAAATACCTGACATGATCATAATGCAACGCCTTCTTTAGCAACGTCTGACATTGAGGTTGCCGTCCATATATTTACCGTAAGCGGATCCCCTTCCAGAACCTGCAAGTCTATCTTTTCTAGTCCCGCTTGCTCACATAACCTCCAGATTTCATCTGCACCAAATCCAAGTTGGCGATGAGCGTGTTCCGTCCGCAAACTGTCTACTGAATGAGGAGCGAAATCTGCAATTGCGAGAATACCCTGGGGCCGTAAAAGCCTAGTTGCTTCTGTCAGCGCGCGAAGTGGATTTTCCGCATAGTGCAATACTTGATGTATGATGATGCCATCTTGTGATTGATCGGCAAATGGCAGGTTATACATATCCGCCAGCCTGACTTGGCAATTCCGGAGCCCTGCCTCTTCGATGGCAGCGCGTGCATAGGATAGCATTTCGCGGCTTGAATCGACCCCAATGGCATGGTCAACATTCGGGCCAATCAATTCCAACATCCGGCCAGTTCCAGTACCAATATCCAGAAAATCACTCACGCTGCGATCTTTGAAAATTCTTTCAAGAATTTTCTCAACTTCCATTTCAGGAACATGTAAGGTTCGAATACGTTGCCAGTCTGCTGCATTTTCTTTGAAATACTGTTCCGCAGCCATAACGCGTGTCTTCTTAACAACCTGAAGCCTATCCAAGTCACGTGAGACAACAGAATCATCTTCCGGGACCAGATCAACTAAAGTTTTCGCCAAGAGAGACGTGTTATTTTTGCTCGAAAGGCGATAGAAAACCCAGCTACCTTCTTGATACCTATTTAACAATCCGGCATCACATAACAGCTTCAAATGCCTAGATACACGAGGTTGGCTTTGGCCAAGAATTTGCGTTAACTCACTTACCGTTAGCTCGGAATGCCCGCATAAAACCAGCAATCGCAAGCGCGTTTCTTCTGCAGCGGCTCTAAGCCCTTGAAGTAAATCGTCCACTATAATTCCAATCAAACGTCCTAATTTTCATGATATAAACATATCTTTATATCTTTGTACAGAAAATATAGAAACTTTCAGCGACTTTTTCGCAACACCTCGCCATGATTATGGTAAATTGCCGAGACCGTGACTCGCGTTGAATATTTGCCTGTGTTACGAAAAATATAAGCTAGAGTAGTTTTGGCAGAGTGAAATACTTGATACTTTAGTTGCGAACAAAAACGTGCGATGTTTATTAAGTAAAGAATTCAGTAACGGTTACGATATAGGGTGCCTACTCATCTGAAGGATCGTCGAATAAAACTGGAAGTAAATGGAATGAGTTTGCGAAATTTGTGGCCGTCAATAAAAGGGGGCTTTGTTGGTGTTGCACTCTTTACGCTTTTGAGCGGTTGTGCAACTGCGCCTTCTGACGACAAATCGACAGCTTCTACTGTTATGTATGAAGAAGTATACGATCCGTTTGAGCCCATGAACCGTTACTTTTTTGACGTGAATTACGCAATGGATGCACTCTTCCTTAAACCGGTGTCTGAAATTTATCGCGGTGTATTACCGCTCCCCGTCCGGGACAGTGTCCGCAATTTTTTAACGAACCTGTCGCAACCCATCTACTTTATCAATAATGTCTTACAAGGTGATTTAAATGGCGCCGGTGATAATATGGGAGCCTTTTTCACTAATACATTCTTGGGGCTTGGTGGCTTATTCGATGTAGCGCAGCTCAATATTCCAGAAGATGATATGGGGCAAACCTTCGCTATTTGGGGAATTGAGGAAGGTCCATATCTGGTCGTCCCTGTTTTAGGCCCCTATACCACACGTGAAGGCGTTGGCGGAATTGTCGACTGGGCTATTGATCCAGTTAATATTATAGCGCGGGAAAACGACAAGACTTATGTCGGGTTTTATCGTTGGGCAGCGGATGGTCTTGATAAAAGATCACGAGCTATTGAGACACTTGATGACATAGAAAAAAATTCCATTGATTTCTATGCAACTATCCGAAGCTTGTACAGGCAAAACCGGAAAAGTAAAATTCTTAAAGGGGCAACGGATCCGTCACAGTTACCCAGCATGTCGTTTGACGAAGACAGCTAAATCACGAGGATATTCACTATAAATTAGGATCTTCTTGTAATAGATTTTCTTTTACCAATTGACCGATTTGCTCAATTTCTAGGAGCCATATAATGCTAAAACGACGTAATTTTCTGGGTTTGTTTTTATCTACTGCTGTTATGTGCACATTCGTGTTCCTGCCCATCTCATTGGCAGAAAACACGAACGAACAAGCTGCGACCGCCCTTATTAAATCCATGGGCGATGATGCCATCAAAACTCTATCCGACAAGTCCTTGACTGAAAGTCAAAAAGAACAGAAATTCGAAAAATATTTAGACGATAGCTTCAATATGAAACTTATCGGTCGGTTTGTTCTCGGTAACAACTGGCGGACTGCTACCGATGAGCAGCGGTCAGAATTCTTGAGCGTGTTCCGTAATTATATGGTTGTCAGTTATGGCAAAAAAATTGGTTCTTATTCCGGCGAAAGCTTGAAGATAAAAGATGCGAAACCAATCAATGACAAGGAAACACTGGTTTACAGTTTAATAGAACAACCAAACGGACCGCCTGTCAAACTGGATTGGCGCGTACGGAAAGCCAATGACGGCAAGCAACAGATTGTTGATGTTATTGTTGAAGGGGTTAGTCTTGCAGTGACCCAGAGATCTGAATTTTCATCAGTAGTCAACAAACCGGGCGTTGGCGTTGATGGTCTGATTAAAAAGCTTCAGGAACAGGCAAAAGGTGAAGGAAGTTAATCACCAAGTGTTATCGCTCATTAATTCAACTCAAATGTTCAGCTCGAAGCAATTAATACAATACTCCTGTTAATATGGTAGGTATTTCTTACATTTTTGCGACAGCTTCAAGAGTTTCACCGATTTCACGCCTTAACACGAGATCCGCGTAATCATCCAAAGGTGTCGGCTCCCTGTTCAAAATTACCAACGTGGCACCGTTTTGTTTTGCAATCAGCGGAATGTCTGCAGCAGGGTACACCACTAACGATGAACCAATGACGAAGAATAAGTCGGCAGAAATTGCGGCCACTTCTGCCCGCCTCATTTCTTCAATGGGCATGGCTTGTCCAAAAGAAATAGTTGCCGTTTTTATGATTCCACCACATATCCGACATTCCGGTAGTTGCTCGTTGTGTTCAAATTTTTCCCGCACGGTTTTCAATGTTACACGATCATGACAATCTAGACATTTGGCGTAAGTCGTATTTCCATGTACCTCGACAATATCACTATCACTGATGCCTGATGCCTGGTGCAGGCCATCAATATTCTGCGTAATGACCGTCTTCATTTTCCCAATGTGATAAAGAGAAGAAAGGGCAAAATGGCCGGCATTGGGTTTGGCCTTCGATAAAACAGGATCCATTGCAAATTTACGTCGCCAACTTTCACGCCTGGCTTCTTCTGATGACAAAAATTCAGAAAAATCTATAGGTTTATTTTTTTCCCACAATCCACCGGGGCTACGAAAATCTGGAATACCACTTTCCGTACTGATCCCCGCTCCAGTAAATGCCACAATTCTTTTGCTGTTTTCAATTAGCTTTGCCAGCTCATTCAACACTGTTTCCATCTTGTTCCTTCCTGATATCAACTACTGCAAGGGCACGTAAAGACAACATCATAGGCCGCACAGGGTATTGCTGCCAGAGTTACGTGATACTCACCCAAACATCATTTATTCACAAATCGACAAGAACGACGTTATCTGTACAGACAGGGTTGGAATACTCCTCCAGCCAGATTGTGGAGCACTGATATGGAACATAATGATATGAACACAATTGTTGCAAAAGAGCTATCCGAAGCACTCGCAAAATGTAAGCAACAAGGGATAGATCCCGGGACAGTACGAACCGGATTGCTAACCATTACGATCGCGAATTTTATCAGCGGAATAGGCATGGAGAATACATCATCTTTATTCAGTGTTCTTCCGGAGCAAATTCATTCTGGTATTTTTGACCGATTTATCGATCCGAGTATCCCACTGTCCAATTCACCCTATGTTGCAAACGCCCCTATTCAAAATACGCCTCCTCCATTCAAACCCTATAATCCCCAATATATGCCACCCAGTGCCACCCGCGATGCAGGATCTTCACCTCATGCCTCTGTCGATCAACAACCATTGACTATTAAAAGAAGGCGGCTTTAGGAAACAATGTTGCATTCAATTAAATGCCTGACATAAGCGGACAACCTGCGTTCTTAAGCCAATTATTTGCGCGCAAACTATTATATACAATGAGTTTTTCGTGATTACTAAATTTTTAGCATAATTGCG
This sequence comes from Sneathiella sp., assembly GCF_036960985.1. Classification (NCBI taxonomy): domain Bacteria; kingdom Pseudomonadati; phylum Pseudomonadota; class Alphaproteobacteria; order Sneathiellales; family Sneathiellaceae; genus Sneathiella; species Sneathiella sp. The sequence goes on from NZ_JBALWD010000037.1 coordinate 33,174, forward strand.
GTCTAACATTAACCGTTTATAAGGAAGATACCTCTAATTTAAGGCGTAGATTTGTCTTATATTAATAGAGAGGCCTTTAGCTGTGCCGCATCAATCAAAGTTTAAAGCCCGTTTTCGGACTATTCTTCTCGCCACAACTGGATTAGTTGTCGCCGGATGTAATACTATCTCAGACGAGTCTGCCTCGGCAGACCCGGCAGTTATTGAACAAAAGCCTATTGTAAGTGCAGAAAGTTCCAGTAAATCGGAAGAAACGCTTTCCTGGGAGCAGCTTGTTAAAATTGCCGACAAAGCGTGGGCTAACAAGGATGCTTCTACTGCAATCAGGCTTTATGCAACGGCAGCAAAAGAACAACCGAAGAATCCAGAGCCTCTCTTAAAAATAGCAAATGTTCTCCGAAAAACGGGACGTACCGACGATGCTATTGATGTCTATGAACGCATTTTTGACTTTGATCCATACAACATAGCTGCCTATCACGGCGTAGGTTATACCAATCTCCAGCAAGAAAAACCAATTTTAGCAACAAAAGCATTTGCGGCAGCTTTGACTATCGACAGCGAAAATGCTTCTTCGCTCGGTGGAATGGCTATATCTTACGACAAAGCTGGCGACCATAAAAAAGCTCAGGACTACTACAAAAAAGCTATCAAGGCGGATCCAGTTAATCTGAATTACAAAAGCAATCTTGCTCTTTCCTTGGCGTTGTCGGGCGAAACCGAGAAAGCAATAGCTATTTTGAAAGTGGTAACAGATGATCCGGTCGCGACACCGAAGCACCGCCAAACATTGGCGTTGGTCTATGGTATGGCGGGCCAATCTAAAGAAGCGATGAAATACACACGGATGGATCTATCCGAGAAAGATTCCAGAAATAACGCTTTATATTTTGGCGCTTTAAACGAAACCGCAGAAGTGCGGTCGGCATCAATAAGCGAACAAGTCAAGTTAATGAAAGTTTCGCAAGATAAAGCTATTCCAGAAATTGCGGCAGTAAAATCCAAATCAAGAGAGCCTGTCAATCCAGATGTAATTGTTGCACGGCATGAAAGTGAAACTCTCAGCACCAATTCCGGAGCGAGCAAAAAGAAAAAAGCAGCCGCTCCGAAAACACTGGTACCAACTCCGAAGGCTCCAATTACTATAGCTAAGGTGGAGAAGCCGTCGAAGCCAACGCCGGTCGGAAAATCTACGATTCCAACACCGGTTGCGCCGAAAATAATTGCTCAGGCTGAAAAGCCGGATGTCACGTCCAAACCGGATGCTCCAAAAATGATGGCAAAGGCCGTAGAACCAAAACAAAATATGATCGCTGATAAACAAACAGCATCGGGATCTAAACCTACAACGTTCGCTAAAGAAAGCACTACAGTAGAGGCCGCACGCGAAATGTTCAGCGTGGAATCTTCGGAAAATACACCCAAGTACAGTGAATGGAAAATTGAAGAAAAAATGACGCCTGTTCCGACCCCTAAAGTCGAAAAATCGATTGCGGACAGCGAAATGCCAACGAAAGAAAAAATTGCTTTTCTTTCTAGTTCGGCCGATAGCATCAATTTCTATAAACCTGATGGTGGAAAGCACTACTTGCAGCTCGGCTCCTATAAAGAACGCAGCCACGCTGAAAACGGATGGGAAATCCTGCAAAGCCAGAACAAGGATATTCTAGAAGGAATTGAACCTATCTTTGCAGAAGCCGACCTTGGCAGCGAAAATGGGGGTATTTTTTATAGAGTGCAAATTGGTGGCTTTTCTGACAAAACGCAAACCATGACACTTTGTGGTACTCTTCGAGATCGGAGCCATGATTGTTTCATGCCCATGGGCGCGAATATCACCAAGCCCAAAACCCTAGACGCCGGTCAGATTATGGTTGAAAAGAAAACAACCGAAGATGCCTCGAAAACTGTTGCTCAGGATAGCAAAGCAAAAACTGGTGCAGACAATATTGCCGATTTCACTAAAGATATTGGCGCACTATAGAGTAGCACTTTAACCATAAAAATGGGCCCTCTAGGGGCCCGTTTTTTTTTGTGTATGTGCCGGACTAATTATAGAGGTTAAAGAACCACTTCCCTATTCATATTGCTTCAGTAGTTCGTTGGCCAATATATGTGCCTTTGCGATACCACGGCCTTAAAATCTTCAAGCCCTTTTTTTAGAGCGGTAAATGGAGCAGACCA
>NZ_JBALWD010000038.1:0-33952 GCF_036960985.1 Sneathiella sp.
GCTTTGACCAGCTTGAAAATGCGCAACTGGTTCGCGAGCGCCTCGCCGGCAATCGCTTCTAGAACAATCCTAATCTCCTTTTTCTGAACTTTCGTCACCCTGCTTTCAGGGTGCTTGAATATCTGTGCTTTTCCAGGCGCTATTCTCCTCGCAATATCAGCAAAGATATGAAAAACTATTAATCAACACAGCAGCTGTGGCGACGAAGCATCTTCAGATAGCCTGCTTAGAATAAAAAAAGGAAGTTTTCATGGACCGCTTAAAAAACAAAATTGCGCTTATCACCGGCGCCGCACAGGGCATTGGCTTGGAAACAGCGCGCTTATTCGTTGCTGAAGGTGCAACTGTTATTTTGACAGATCGCAATACGGATGCAGGTGAAGCCGCCGCGCACCAACTAGGTGAACAGGCACAGTTTATGCCCTTGGATGTCGGCAATGCGGAGCAATGGGAACAGGTTATGAGCCGAACTATTTCGGCCCACGGTCAACTGGATATTCTGGTCAACAACGCCGGTATATTGGCGACGGGAAATCGTCAAACCATCGAAGATACAGATCTCGATCAATGGCGGGCCATTCAAACAATTAATGTGGAAGGGGTCTTCCTCGGCTGTCAAAATGCTGTCCGGCATATGAAAGAAAATGGCGGCGCCATCGTCAACCTATCGTCGGTCGCCGCCCTCATTGGCACCCCTCATCTTATTGCCTACGGCGCCTCAAAAGCCGCTGTTCGGCAAATGACCAAATCCGTGGCAATTCATTGCACCATGCGCAAATACCGGATCCGCTGCAATTCCGTGCATCCTGATCCAATCCGCACACCCATGGGCGACGAGCTGATGACCATGTATGACAGAGACTTGAAATCCGGATGGGACGAAATCGAAAATCGTATCCCCATGGGAATCCCCGGTGAACCTATTGATATTGCCAATGCTATTCTGTTCCTGGCATCGGACGAAGCCCGCCATATGACCGGATCAGAATTAGTCATCGATGGCGGCCTCACAGCAACTTGAGCCCCCGAACATTTATGAAACAGGATTCCTGAACATGCTAACTGATCATATAAGCCTGAATGAGACTGTAAGAAAAATACTGACGACTACGGGAAGCAGCCCGGAAGAAGCGGCCATTGTTGCGGATCATCTGGTTCTTGCCAATCTGTCGGGCCATGACAGTCACGGGGTTGGCATGATTCCCAACTATATGCGGAACATCACGTCTGGCTACCTGATCCCCAATCAGCATGCGGAAAAAGTCCGGCATGACGGTTCGATTATGGTGTTTGACGGGAAAGCCGGATACGGACAAGTAGTTGCACGCGATGCGATGATAGAAGCCATAGATGTTTCACGTGAAACAGGTGTTGCTATTGTAGCCTTGCGCAACGCCCATCATATTGGACGCGTCGGCACTTACGGGGAACAATGCGCAGATGCCGGTCTTGTCTCCTTGCATTTTGTCAATGTCACGGGTCATATGCCCCTGGTTGCGCCGCATCCAGGGTCTGATGCGCGCTTCGGTACCAACCCCATTTGTATCGCGTTGCCCGATACGGAAAATGAGCCCCGGATTATTCTTGATTTTGCCACCAGCAAAGTGGCGTTGGGGAAAATGCGTGTTGCCAATAACCGCGGGGAGCAAGTGGCAGAAGGTTTGTTACTTGATAAGGACGGAAATCCAACGACAGATCCGGGGGTCATGTGGGAAGAGGAAGTCGGTGCGCTTCTGACCATCGGTGAACATAAAGGCTATGGCCTTGCGCTGATGTGCGAATTGCTATCCGGTGCCATAGGCGGCGGTGGGACGCTACAGCCAGAAAATGTCCGTGATACCCGCATCATCAATAATATGCTGTCAATTGTTATCGACCCCAGCCGTCTCACGGACCAAACCTACATCGCCCATGAAATGAAAGAAATGTGCGATTATGTTCGGCAATCTCCGCCGCGCCCGGGACATGAAAAAGTAATGGTTCCTGGGGATCCAGAGCGCCGGCATCGCCAACATCGCAAGGAACATGGGATTGAAGTGGATGACGAAACCTGGCGGCAAATTGTTGAAGCGGCGGCCGATATGGGCGTCGACATCGCATAATATAAATTGCAAAGGAAATGATCATGCGACTCTTTTGGATACTGGCAAGTTTTCTTCTTGTTACTGCTTGTACCAGTCAGCGTGATCAGATGGTACAGGATGGATTTCCGCTGTCCTATGCGGATGGATTTGCAGATGGATGTCATTCCGGCAAAAAAGCGGGGGGCGCCTTGTTCGAAGAATTTAAAAAAGACGTGACCCGGTTCAGCGCGGAAGCCCAGTATGCGCAAGGCTGGTCAGACGGGTTTAGGCAATGTGAGCTGGAAGAAGAAGCGCAAGAGCGTAGCGTCCGTACGGCAATTCAGTCTCAGCAGATGCAGAATTACCATAAAGACGTTATTGGCCCTGATTTTTTTAACGGCATGAATATCGATACGGACGCCATCAACAAATTGAAATAAACGCTTATTCCTATTTTTTAAGCGTTGCCAGCAACTCATTCGCAGCACTGGCAAGCAATCCGACATCGCCTGCACAGAGGAGAAAATCAAACCCGTCGGCAAACAACTGATTGGTCTCAACGGTACCTTTTGAAATACAGCCGAGAGACGCCGGGCTTGCAATAATTTTGTCGCGGGCTTCTTCAAACTGAGCTTTAACTTCCGGATCATCAAATTCACCAAGTTTATTGATGCTTGCTGACAAATCATTGGGACCGATAAACAACATATCGACGCCTTCAACAGCGGCAATTTCCTCGATATTACCCACGGCTTCCTTGGTTTCAATCTGGCAAATAATCATCAATTCTTTATCGAGGTTTTTGCGGTATTCGGACGCCGTACGGCCATACCCGCCCGCCCGTGCTGCGCCGAAGCCCGCACTGCGAATACCAGTTGGCGGATAGCGGCACGCATGAACCGCGGCCTGCGCCTCTGCTGCCGTATTGACCGACGGCACCATAATACCGTCGACACCCATGTCCAGCGCCCGTTTAATCAAGACGGAATCATTCCAGGGAACCCGCATTAATACAGTCATGTCACTGACAGATCGAACGGCACGATGCTGGTCCACCGCAGTGGTTAGATTTCCAGAACCATGCTCATGGTCAATCATTACCGCGTCAAAGCCCGTTCCGCCAATGACTTCTGCTGCATCGCTTGAGTTCGAAAACAACCAGCATGCTGCGGCTTTTTCACCAGCTTTCAGTTTCTTTTTTAGTTTGTTCTGGTTCATAAGATGTCCTTTAATCAGCGACCCACGGCCGCCGGTATATAAAATAATGATCCAAACCAACGCCAGCGTCGATCTGGCCCTGGCAGCGTACAATTTATCCGGCCTCGCCCTTTCTTGAACGCCGTCGAGAGCCGGACTTCAATGCGTGACGCGCCAATTTTTTCGATAGGCACCGCGCCTCCCGTTTGGCTGGAGGCAAAGCAGGAAAGTGTTTTAAGGTTGCCATAATCTTCCGTGATGGTAAATCCGAAATTGGGCGGATTGCGGGTCAGAATGTTATCCGAGGGCGTGACGTCTTTGACCCGAAGCGGCAAGGCGTTTGCCGCCAAACGAAAACGCCCAATTCCACCATAATTTTCGCTCATGGCAAATCGCGGTAATTCAAACCGATCATGCCCGGAATAGGCGACGCCCGATTGTTGTCCGAAGGCGGCCATAAAACCTGTCTTGCGGACGACGGATTTAATATCGTCGCCATATTCCCCGTAGGGGTAAGCAAAAATCGCGGGAACAAATCCAAGTTCCGTTTCGAAACGCGCACTCGCGGTATCAATATCTTTTTCAACATTGGCGATGGACAAAAGCGGATAATGAGCATGAGAGTGGCCATGATGTCCGATATGAACGCCATTATCGCGCAAAGTCCGAATATGGTCCCAAGTCATATAATCAGGATAGGCCTGATCAACGCCCTCCGTTGCGACAAAGACTGTGAAAGGAAGGTTTGCTTCCTTCAACAAAGGCCAGGCAACATCAAAGACAGAGCGATAAGCATCATCGATTGTCAGGGCAACTGTCCTATCGGGAAGCTCCTCACCCTTTTCCAGCAAATCGACAATCTCGTTGAGCGGTAACACCGTATAACCGCCCGTCTTCAATTCCTGAATATGCTCTTTGAATTGCTCAACCGTGATATTGGTTGCCGGATGCTGCTCTTCGCCAAACCGATGATACATAATCACACTGGCCCAATCGGCAGACAGCGCGGCCGTTGGCAAGACCAGACAGCTCATTATCAGGCAGAACACCCAAAGCGCTGTTTTCACAATTTTAGTAAGAATATGCATACCCGTATCTCGTCTTCATCAATTCAACTGTTTTACATCATTTCCGCGCCGGATGCAGCATCCGATAAGGTAGGGTAGCGCCGAGGTCTAAACAATTGGTAATGCCACCATTCGTTCCGGTAAAAATCCCAGTCTGCGGCCGTCATAATTCCAAGTAGAATTGCTCTGTTCTTTTGCGCCTGCGCTGAAATACCGACCGATCCATGATGGGACAGATCTGTCATTGCATCAAATTCCGTCCCCATTTCCTGCTCTTGTCCGGCCACGTCCAGCAGCGTCAAATCAATGGCCGCACCCCGGGAATGCGGTGATCCATTGCTTGGATGGGATAGGTAGACAGGGTCCGGCGTATGATCCCAAAGCACCTGAACGGCTTCGGTTGGGCGAAACCCGTCAAATAAACGGAAACGGTATCCCATCGCTGCCGCCAACTGAATGGCCCGCTCCAGTTTTTCGGCAGCTTCTTCGTTTAAAAAACAAACGTGCCTCTTATAAATAGGTGCTTCTGTAAAATTATGGTTGGACGCGTATCGGATATCCAGTTCCACATCATATTTTTCAGATGTAATTTCGATCAATGTCATTGCGGTAATCATCTCAGTGCTTGTTTACTTGAATTTCGGCTAGATTGAGCGTAACACTCCACTCGAAATAAACCCTACATGGCCCTATGTCGGAACACAACAACATGAAAATACTGGCTCTCGATACGGCGTTGAATGCCTGTTCTGTTGCGATCCTGGATGGCGACATCTTACAAGCCCATGTTCACGAGAAACGAGCCCGCGGCCATGCGGAAACCCTGATGCCGCTTATTCAGGATTTGATGAAAACCTGCGGGGCCAAATATTCAGATTTAGATTTAATCGCCGTCACCATCGGCCCCGGAACCTTTACGGGATTAAGAATTGGGTTGGCCGCAGCGCGGGGTATCGCGCTTGCAGCAGCAAAGCCTTGCCGCGGTATTACGACGCTGGAAGCCCTGGCCGCCAGCGTTCCCAAGACCGCTTTAAAGGGCCGACCAATTATAGCGACCGCCGATGCGCGTCGCCGCGAGATTTATACACAGGTTTTTTCTTGCGTACAGTCTCCCGATCTTGTGGTGCCGGAAACAGATCCCATCGCCTTGCCCCTCGTCGAGGCAGACAGTTTTCTGACAATGGAAAGTGCGTTGATCATTGGTTCCGGAGGGCCGCTTTTAGCAGCTCATCCCGATTTCGATGCAACCCGTTTCCAGATTTCAGACCTCGACCCCGACCCGGATGCAATTCTAGTCGGTAGACTGGCCGCTGCCCGCCTGATCCCAAGCATATCCGACGGCGCACCTGCACCATTGTACCTTCGCGCGCCGGACGCAAAATTGCCAGGGGGAAAAGATCCAGCGCCAGCGCCGGAGCTTTCAAACGGTTCATGAATATTCGGGGACTGAATTTCGAATTTACTGAAACATCCAGCCATGTCGAACTTGCGGCGGCCATGCATCAGCAATGCTTCTCCAAACCCTGGGACGAAGCCTCTTTCCATTCAGCCATGAACATTCCAGGTACTGTATTGGTGTTGGCCAGCGAAAAGAGTGTTCCGGTCGCTTTTCTTGTGTATCGATATAGCGAACCGGAAGCCGAAATATTAACACTCGGCGTTCTACCAGCAGTTCGCCAAAGAAGTATCGCTGGCGCTCTGCTTGATCAGGGCAGATTATATTTACAGGAACGGGACGTTGACACTCTCTGGCTTGAGGTCAGCAGCCGCAATAAAGCGGCTCTGTGCCTTTATAAATCTCAGGGATTCAAAGAAACCGGTCGGCGCAAAGGTTATTACCAAGACGGCGGTAAAAAAGAAGACGCAATTATAATGAAGCAGATATTCTCTACTTCAAACCTCCGTATCGACAAGAGAAAGACTTAAGTCCATCTAAATAATATTATTTTTATTATCTCTCTAAGAAACAATTGAAAGAGATATAGAAACAATTTTAGTAAATAAAGAACGAATCCAGGTTTTCTTGAATTTGGTATCTTTATTACTGATCCTTTATTGCACTATTATTTCCAATACATTATAAAGCAGCCAGTATTTTAACGGAGGTCATCGATACATGTCTGAAGATATAGATAAACTGGAGCTTCTTGCCCTGACAACAGATATTGTGACATCACATTTATCGCGCAATTCCATCGATTCTACTGAAATTCCAATACTCATAAAAGATATTTATTCAACTTTGTCGACGATCAGCGACGCGGAGCCGGAAATGGACAAGCCACAACCGGCTGTTTCCATTCGTAAATCCATCCATCCTGACTACATTGTCTGTCTCGAAGATGGTAAAAAATTGAAAATGCTAAAACGCCACCTGAAAACTTCATATGACATGTCACCTGATGACTATAGACAACGCTGGGGGCTGCCAGCCGATTATCCTATGGTGGCGCCGAATTATGCCTTACAACGCCGTGACCTTGCCAAAAAAATCGGCTTGGGCACGCGAAGGAAGCGGGCAAGTAGCAACTAGTTACGACTTTCGCTGGCTCAAAAAGAAAATTCGTATAAAATCAATACTGGTTAGTGTCACGCGAACCGCTTTAGTATTTTTAGTCAGGGAATTTTATGCCATCTCGTCTTGAGCAAATATGCGTCGAAAAGGGTCTGAGAATGACCGGGCAACGCCGCGTCATCGCCCGGGTTTTGTCAGAATCTCAGGATCATCCAGACGTCGAACTGGTATATAAACGAGCCGTAGACATTGACGAGACCATTAGTATTTCAACCGTCTATCGAACGGTTCGCATGTTTGAAGAAAATGGAATTTTGGAACGGCATGACTTCGGAGATGGTCGCGCACGCTATGAAGAAGTCTCGGATCAACATCATGATCATTTGATTAATGTTCAAACCGGTCAGGTGATCGAATTCACCAGTGACAAAATTGAAGAGTTACAAAAGTTGATCGCCGCAGAGCTGGGATTTGAACTTATTGACCACCGTCTTGAGTTATATGGCAAGCCCCTGTCAAAAAAAACTGGGCACCCCGTTTCACCCGAGGAATCTGTCGTGAATATGCAGCAAACTTCTCTTAACAAGAAAAACGACTGAGCAGTTTCAGCCTCGTCTTGATTGGCCTATGACCATACTTAAATCCATATGTATTATTATTGCCGTGTTTCTTTGGACGGGCCTGCTCGCCCCTGTGCAGATGCTAGTACTCCTAGCTTTCAAAGAGCATCGCCACAAAATTCCGCAGATATATCACGCCGGGTTATGCCGATTACTGCAAGTTGATGTTGTCGTTTCCGGAGAAATGAGCCAGGAACGGCCGACGCTCTTTGTTCTAAACCATATTTCCTGGCTCGACATTCCTATAATCGGAAAAATAATTCCTGGTAGCTTCGTTGCCAAGACAGACGTTGAGAATTATCCCCTAGTCGGCGCCGTCTCGAAACTGCAGGAAACGATTTTTATCGAACGCACCCGCCCCTCTATTATGGGCCATAAAGGGGAGATGCAGGGACATCTTGATAACGGGGACAATCTGATCTTGTTTCCCGAAGGAACTTCTTCCAACGGGATCATCCTTCAACCCTTCAAAAGTTCATACCTAGCGTTGGCAGAACGTGAAATCAATGGTCAGCATTTACCTGTCCAACCCGTGACTATCGCCTATAGTCGCCTAAGGAATATGTCGCTGACACGGGGCAACATGAGCATTGTCGCTTGGGTAGGTGATGAAGAGCTGCTGGCTCATATTTGGGCGTTTCTCAAAACAGGGAAAGTGACGGCGGAGCTTCGGTTCCATAAAACAGTAACCATTGACGACTACGATTCTCGAAAAACCCTTGCAAGTGACTGTCAATTGACCATAGCGATGGGCCTTAGTCGTGTATTGACGGGCCGAACGGAAGCCGAAGAAACGTGACATTCCCTACAATTTGGCCAGAAATACAGTGAATGCTGAATAAATCAGCTATTTCTTCTAATATTTGCGTATTACTGATAAATTATTCATGATATTGACTTTTTTTTTGTGTAAGGATCATCTTCAATACAACCCTTTAGGTCAGTGAGGAAAAGTGACCAAAAAACTCTATATTTCTACGTATGGCTGCCAGATGAATGTTTATGATTCCGCACGGATGGCGGACATCATGGCGCCCTTAGGCTATTCTGTTACGGAAAAGCCAGACGGGGCCGATATGGCAATCCTGAATACCTGCCATATTCGGGAAAAAGCCTCGGAAAAAACTTTCTCCGAGCTCGGACGTTTACGCAATATGCGAAACAAAAAGCTGGAGCAGGACAAGGGCGATATGGTTATTGCCGTTGCCGGGTGCGTTGCACAAGCCGAAGGCGCTGAAATCATGAAACGCGCGCCTTATGTGAATATGGTTTTTGGACCGCAGTCATACCATTTGTTGCCGCAGATGGTGGCCCAAGCGGCCCGTGGTGCAGGTCATATATTAGAAACTGACTTTCCGGTTGATGCAAAATTTGACCATTTACCGGACGAAGCCATCGATACTAATCTCAGTGCCTTTTTGACTGTTCAAGAAGGGTGCGACAAATTTTGCGCCTTCTGCGTCGTGCCTTATACGCGCGGTGCGGAATTCTCTCGCCCGGTTGCGGATATCGTTGCCGAAGCCAAACGCATGATTGCCGGTGGTACTCAGGAAATAACGCTCCTGGGTCAGAATGTGAATGCCTATCATGGTACTCTTCAATCGGGAGCATCTGCTTCACTTGCCGAGCTAATTTATGAGCTTGCGGAATTGGAGGGCCTGAAACGCTTGCGTTACACAACGTCCCATCCGTTGGAAATGAGCGAGGATCTCCTTCGGGCGCATCGCGATGTCGATGTTCTTATGCCGTATTTACATTTGCCTGTTCAAGCCGGATCCGATCGAATTCTTGACGCCATGAACCGCCGTCATACCGCGCAGGAATACCGGGCGATCATTGAAAAATTACGCTCCTACAGACCAGATCTGGCTCTATCTGGCGATTTTATCGTCGGCTTTCCCGGAGAGAGTGACAAGGATTTCGAAGACACATTACAACTCGTTCGCGACGTTGAATATGCGCAAGCCTATAGTTTCAAATATAGCCCGCGACCGGGAACCCCCGCCGCTGGGTTAGAAGGCCAAATGATTCCTGAAGATGTGAAGTCGGTACGGCTTGCTGCGCTTCAGCAGTTGTTGAATAAACAACAGCTTGCCTACAACCAGTCCTTTGTCGGACAAGAGATCAAGGTCCTTCTGGAGCGAGAAGGGAAACGCGACGGACAATTGGTCGGACGCAGCCCTTATATGCAATCTGTTTTCGTCCCCTCTCCGTCTCATCGGATTGGGCGTATTGCGACCGTCATTGTCCAGGAGGGAAATGCAAACTCTCTGCGCGGCGAACTTAAACCCGGTAATGTCGCAGATGCGGCTTAGGAACAAACGTGGCAAAAAATCAATCGAGCACTAACACCACCGCGGCCCAATCAGACACAACGATATTAGAATTTGATGATAATCATCTCCTCGCACAATTAGTGGGCGAGCATGATCGATATCTCGCCCGCATTGAGCAGGCTATTGAAGTCTCTGTCACCTCTCGCGGAAATAAAATGGCAGTATCCGGCTCTAAAACCGCGCAAACCGCCGCCAAGAAGGTACTTTTGGATTTGTATAGTCGGTTAGAAAAAGGCATGGATGTCACTGAAGGTGACGTGGATGGCGCCATTCGCATGGCGAATGATGCGCCTGCAAATGATGGCAGCCGATCTTCCGTTTCTGAAAGTAGCGCGATGATAGTGACAAAACGTCGCCGTATCACGCCGCGCTCCAACAATCAAGGCATCTACGTAAAATCTTTGCAAACAAATGAGTTGGTTTTTGGACTGGGACCTGCGGGTACAGGCAAAACTTATCTGGCTGTCGCCAATGCGGTTGCTATGCTGATCGAAAACAAGGTTGATCGTCTTATTTTAGCAAGACCCGCCGTTGAAGCTGGCGAAAAACTTGGCTTTCTCCCGGGCGACATGCGAGACAAAATTGACCCTTACTTGCGCCCTTTATACGACGCTCTCTACGATATGCTGCCCGCAGAAGAAGTTGTAAAACGACTGGAAAATGGTGAAATTGAAGTTGCGGCTCTGGCATTTATGAGGGGGCGCACCTTGGCGAATGCCGCGATCATTCTGGATGAAGCGCAGAACACGACGCCGGTTCAGATGAAAATGCTGCTAACACGTATGGGCGAAAACTCCCGAATGGCAGTCACCGGCGACTTGAGTCAAATTGACTTACCGCTTGGAATGAAATCGGGGCTTCACGAAGCCGTTGATATTCTACAAGGCGTCAAAGGCGTTGATTTTATCAATTTTGGCGAATCCGATGTTGTCCGCCATCCGTTGGTGACCCGTATTGTACGAGCTTACGGTGAATATGACCGGGAAAAGCAATTGGGGTTAAAGCCACGCCATAGCTGACACACTTTCTGGAGGCTTCCTCCTCTGTCACGAATTTGAGACTAAAGATATTGTCCAATACCAAGCAAACTCCGTTGCCGTTTACCATCGATGTTGCCACCAATATTGAGAGCGGCGATTGGCCAAGTCTGATGGCAGATCTTAATGCGACTTCTCACAACGTCGTTAGCAAAGTCCTTGATGTTTACGCCCGGAAAATTGCTATTGAAAAACTAGCGGAGGCAACTGGTCCTGTTGTTGAAGTCAGTCTTGTTTTTACAAATGACGATAATATCAGACGCCTCAACCGGGACTATCGGCAAAAAGATAACCCGACAAATGTTCTCTCATTTCCGGATACGGAACTAAGTGCGTCCACTCTTAGAGAAGCTGCGCTTACCGACGAACCTCTTATACTTGGGGATATCGTCTTTGCTTTGGAAACCGTTAGTCAGGAAGCTCTAACCCAAAACAAAAAACTGGATAATCATGTAATACATCTTTTAGTTCATGGACTTTTACATCTTGTCGGCTACGATCATATAGAACAAGATGAAGCTGATATTATGGAAGAACTTGAAATTTGTATTTTACGTGAATTTGATATTGATAATCCATATATATCACCGGACAACAACAGAGGAATATCGTAACCTAAAATGAGTGATCACGTCTCTCCGCCGAATTCTCCCGAATCTCGCGATGGAACTGAAACGGACGCTGCAAGCAATGGCATGCTAAATGTTCTCAAACGCCTTTTAGGCTTGGGACAGCAATCAGAGCGAAGCGTACGATCTACGTTAGAAGAATTGATCGAGGAACATGACGATCCCGAGCAATCCATAAATGCTTCTGAAAAAATGATGTTGACCAACATACTGAGTTTTAGCGAGCTTAGCATTAGTGATGTCATGATCCCGAGGGCGGATATAGAAGCAGTTGATGCTGCGCTCCCGCTTAAAGAAGTTGTCGAACGTTTCAAGGACACCAGCCATTCCCGCCTCCCCGTTTACGAAGAGAGCCTGGATAACGTTGTCGGAATGTTTCATATCAAGGACCTGATAAATTTCTGGAACGATCCAGACGCCAAGAACTGGCAAAATTTCCGACGTGAAATTTTATTCGTTCCGCCTTCCATGTCCGTCCCCGATTTATTGCTAAAAATGCGAGCAAATCACATTCACATGGCGGCGGTTGTTGATGAATATGGCGGAATAGATGGCTTGGTGACTATTGAAGACTTGGTCGAAGAGATTGTCGGTGACATTGAAGACGAACATGATGCCCAAGAAGGGCCACTCATCACAGTCGCCAGTAATGGAATGTTGGAGGCGGATGCCCGTGCATCGATCGAAGAATTAGAATCATTGCTGGAAATAGATCTATTGCCCGAAGATGAAGATGATGAAGTCGACAGTGTGGGCGGCCTGGTATTTCAGCTTGCCGGCCAAATTCCGGCTCGCGGAGAAATCATTTCTCATTCGAGCGGCCTTGATTTTGAAATTCTGGACGCGGACCCGAGAAAAGTGAAGAGAGTCCGTATTCGCCGTCGTCCAAAATTGATGAATTCAACCGAATGATATCCCTCGATGAGTGGATCCGAAGCCTTACGTTTCTAAAAAAAGCACTTCTTGCCTTTCTGTTAGGATTGATCGTCGCCGCGGCACTACCACCAGTACATCTCATCTTTCTTTTACCTGTAAGTTTTACAGGACTCATATTGATACTCGGCAGCGCCAAGAACCGAAAGCAGGCTTTCTTCGTTGGTTGGTGGTTTGCCTGGGGGCAGTTTATTGCTGGTCTATACTGGATTGGTGTGGCCTTCACTGTAGATGCCGACGCACACGCTGCGCTAATGCCTTTGCCAGTGTTAGCGTTACCTGCTTTTCTCGCAATATTTTCGGGCCTTGCAACGCTCGCCACCCATTTGACACGCGCGAAATCTGTTGGACGTATTTTCGTTTTCACAAGTTTCTGGATTATTTCTGAATATATTCGAGGAACCATTTTTACAGGATTTCCTTGGAACCTTCTGGGTTATAGCTGGACTTCTATTTTACCCGTCCTCCAATCAACAGCTTATATCGGAATTTACGGCCTGACCCTTCTGACCATATTGGTGAGTTCCTTGCCCGCTTTACTTGCGGATCGGCATACAACGAAACCCATTGGCATAAAGTTCGTTACTGCCGGTGGCATGATATTTATTCTCATTTTTGCCGCCGGGCAATGGCGGCTATACGGACAAACAGCAGAAATCTATTCCGAGAAAAAAATTCGCATTATTCAGCCAAATATTCGCCAGGCTGATAAATGGAAACAACACCTTCGCAGAAACCACCTCTTGAAAACAATCACATTAAGCCAAACTGACAATGGGTTTCATCCAGATTACTTAATTTGGCCCGAGACCGCGGTCCCCTATTTTCTGACGACATCTGACCAGCTTAAAGCTCAATTGACGGAATTCGTCCCACATGGCGGTGCAATCGTAACAGGAGCACCACGCCAGGATCCTTTAACGAAGCAGTACTGGAATAGTGTGCAAGTTCTAGAAAGCGATGGGAAGATAGAGCAAATATATGACAAGCTGCATCTAGTGCCGTATGGAGAATACCTACCTCTACGCAGTTGGCTCAAAGCAAGCGGCCTGATGAAGTTAATTCCCGTCTTGGATCGGATGTCGGATTTTGCAATACCTGATGGAGAAGCCCCGAACACCATCACATTATCAGGCCTGCCACCAGCAAGGGTAATGATCTGTTACGAAATTGCTTTTCCATGGGAGGTTGCGAAAAATTCACAATTTTCTTGGATTCTCAATGCGACGAATGATGGCTGGTTCGGTAATACTTCTGGCCCCTATCAGCATCTTGCCATTACGAAAACTCGCGCAGTTGAACAAGGGAAACCTGTTATTCGTGCGGCTAACACCGGAATTTCAGCGATAATTGATCCCTACGGAAATGTTATACAGGAATTGGGTTTAAACGAAGCCGGCATCATTGACGGCTATATTCCAATGCCTACAAAAACTATTACATTTTATGGCAATGTAGGCGAAATCATTCCGGTTATGATGGCCCTTATTTTACTTGTTTTTGGGGTATATTATGGACGGATTCGATCTCATCAAAAAAACACGAGTTTTCTTGACTAGTACATTTTTTATACCAATACTATCCGTGTAAATTGAAGGCATGCCTGTTCCTGAATATGGTTATGTTTTGAATTTGGACTATAGAATTGAGTATTGGGGGAAATTTTTATGCCAAATCATCCGGTAGATGCACATGTCGGAAGTCGCGTACGCTTGCGCCGAACCCTTCTTGGGTTAAGTCAACAAAAGCTCGGGCAAAATCTCGGACTTACGTTTCAGCAAATTCAAAAATATGAACGGGGAACGAACAGGATCGGCGCCAGCCGATTATATGAACTTAGCGAAATACTGGATGTCCCGCTCTCCTTTTTCTTCGACGAGATGCCCAAGGAATCGCTCGCACTAGGCGGCGGTCTTGCCGATCCTGAAAAAGCGTTTGAGCACCAATATATGTCGAAACGAGAGACGTTGGAGCTAGTTCGCGCATATTACAAAATAACAGATCTTGAAGTGCGTAAACGAATTTTTGAGGTAATCAAATCTGTTGCCCATCAAGAGCACGAATTAAGTCAGTAACGCATTATCCAAACAATATTACAAATTCTTGACCCTGTACCGAATATGAGTAGAGTGCAGCTAAACTAAATTGTACCATATTTGGAGATATTGTGGCACGTAATGACATGATATTACGTACACAGCATTTTTGGATGAGAGGATATTCGCGTGCCAAACCAAAATTATCTTTTTACAAGTGAATCTGTATCTGAAGGACATCCAGATAAAGTTTGTGATCGAATTTCCGACAGTATCGTTGATTTGTATCTATCACATGACCCGTTCGCACGTGTCGCTTGTGAGACACTGACCACGACAAATCGGATCGTTTTGGCCGGTGAAGTTCGCGGGCCTGCGGCCATCACCAAGGCAATGATTGAAGAAACAGCCCGCGCAGCTGTTAAAGACATAGGTTATGAGCAAGACGGCTTTCATTGGAGAAATGCAGCAGTCGATGTCTTTCTTCATGAACAATCCGTGGATATCGCCCAAGGTGTTGACGCCGCTGGCAATAAAGACGAAGGCGCTGGAGACCAAGGAATCATGTTTGGCTATGCGGTCAACGAAACAGATGTTTTAATGCCTGCGCCCATATTTTATTCTCATGGAATTTTGAAACGGCTGGCTGACGTTCGTCATAGCGGTACAGAAAAAGGACTTGGGCCTGATTCAAAAAGCCAGGTTACTCTCGTATATGAAAATGGCAAACCCGTTCGCGCGGCATCCGTCGTTGTTTCAACCCAACATGACGAAAATCTAGATACAGACTCTGTACGGGAAATCGTTCGCAAATACGTTACGGAAGTATTGCCCGAAGGGTGGATGTGCCCAGAGGACGAGTTTTATGTCAATCCGACTGGAAAATTTGTCATCGGCGGACCTGACGGAGACGCAGGATTAACAGGCAGAAAGATTATTGTTGATACCTATGGCGGCGCAGCTCCCCATGGCGGAGGTGCTTTTTCTGGTAAAGATCCGACGAAAGTAGATCGCTCTGCCGCTTATGCGTCGAGATACCTAGCGAAAAATGTTGTCGCTGCGGGACTTGCTGACAAATGCTGTCTTCAGGTTTCCTACGCAATTGGTGTCTCCAAACCTTTGTCACTATACGTGGATCTTTATGGAACCGGCCGTGTGGATGAGGACAAGCTCGCATCAACACTCATGGAAGTAATGGATTTAAGTCCACGAGGTATTCGCGAGCATTTAGGCCTTAATAAGCCAATTTACGCGCGGACTGCCGCCTATGGTCATTTCGGCCCGGCACCTGACGCGGACGGTGGATTTTCTTGGGAAAAAACAGACCTTGCTGACAGTTTGCGGTCCGCATTGGGCTAGGCTGCTTATCGAAAATGGAACTTAATCGGGACAAAAGAGTTCTCTACGGACGCCGCCGCGGAAAATCATTAAGAAAAGGCCAACAAGCACTCATTAATCAGGACCTGCCTCTATTTTTGGTGTCAATTCAAAATGAGAAGCTTGATCTGGCCGCACTTTTCGGACCGGGTCTTGGTAAATACTGGCTGGAAATTGGATTTGGCAGCGGCGAACACCTAGCCTGGCAAGCCCATGCAAATCCGGATACGGGGATTTTGGGATGTGAACCCTTTATAAACGGGGTCGCGACTTTGCTTGGAAAGCTAAAGTCAGATCGTTCAACAAATGTCCGAATTCATCCCGATGCTGCCGAATCCCTTATCGAAAAATTACCCGAAAATACTCTCGACCGATGTTTCATTTTATTTGCCGATCCATGGCCAAAGAGCAATCACAATAAGCGGCGATTCGTATCCACATCCAATATCACGGCATTGGCCCGTGTTTTAAAGGCAGGTGCTGAGCTTAGAATTGCAACAGATCATGTTAATTACGGCGCATGGATTCTCTGGCATATGCTACAGTCTAATAGCTTTGACTGGATCGCTGAAACCCCTGAAGATTGGCGGCTTCGCAGCCCAGACTGGCCGCCAACAAGGTATGAGCAAAAAGCAATCGAAAAAGGACTTAAGCCAGTCTATTACAGATTTCGCCGTAACGACCAACCTTGGCAATAGCTGTATCGAAGAAAAAGCTTGGCTTTGGCAGTATCTAGGCTATTATATATGAAATACTATACTGTTCGCTCACCGTCAGGATGAGCTCTGGAACAGTGGACCTCTGGTCCGCTGTTTTTTTATGCTTTAGTCAAGAATTGAGAATTAGGCTCTGGACCCGATAAATCAAATAGCTGAAATGATCACGCCCTCACTCGAAGATATGGGGTATGAACTCGTGCGCATTACTATGACCGGTAATGAAAAAAAGATTTTGCAGGTCATGGCGGAACGCCCCGATGGCACAATGACAATTGAAGGCTGCACGGAAGTCAGCCGGATGGTGTCCGCGCTGCTGGATGTAGAAGATCCTATTTCCGGCGCTTATGATTTGGAAGTTTCATCGCCAGGAATTGACAGACCCTTGACCCGGCTGAAAGATTTTGAGCGTTGGGCTGGTTTTGAGGCGAAGGTAGAGCTCGATCAGGCCGTTGAAGGTAAACGACGATATAGAGGCAAATTACTTGGCCTCAAAGATGAGACAATCTTGGTAGATGGCGATGATGGCACTAGATTTGAGCTGCCATTTTCCGAGATTAGAAAAGCGAAGTTGATTTTAACCGACGAATTGATTGCCGCAAGCACTGCGGCGTCTAAGTCTTAGATAAGTTTTTTGGACGGAAAAGTAGTCATGGAAAACGCTGCGAGTTTAAACCGCTTGGAGTTGCTGCAAGTTGCAGACGCTGTTGCCAGGGAAAAAGTGATTGATCGCGAAATCGTATTAGAAGCGATGGAAGAGGCTGTCCAAAAAGCAGCCCGCGCGAAATATGGTCATGAAAATGATATTCGTGCCAACATCGATCGTGGGACAGGTGAAATTCGCCTAGCGCGCGTCCGTGAGGTTGTCGAAGAAGTCGAAAATGACGCCACTGAGATTACGCCGGCAGACGCGCAATTTCAGCTCGAAGGCGCGGCCGTCGGTGATTATCTGATTGAGCCTTTACCGCCCATCGATTTCGGTCGGATTGCAGCACAGACCGCAAAGCAGGTTATTGTACAAAAAGTTCGCGAAGCAGAACGTGAGCGTCAATTCGAAGAATATAAAGATCGAGTTGGAGAAGTTGTAAACGGTATCGTCAAACGTGTCGAATACGGTAACGTTACTGTTGATTTAGGCAAAGCCGATGCCGTGGTCCGACGGGATGAAATGCTCCCACGCGAAAGCTTCCGTCAAGGAGATCGTATTCGCGCTTATATTTATGATGTTCGGCCCGAGCCAAGAGGACCACAAATTTTCTTGTCTCGCAGTCATCCTCAATTCATGTCCAAACTCTTTGGTCAGGAAGTGCCGGAAATATATGACGGTATTATTGAAGTTAAAGCTGTCGCACGTGATCCAGGCAGCCGGGCGAAAATCGCCGTGCTGTCATCTGATTCAAGCATTGATCCAGTCGGCGCTTGTGTTGGAATGCGGGGCTCTCGTGTTCAAGCAGTCGTCAACGAGCTTCAAGGCGAGAAAATTGATATTATTCAATGGTCACCGGATCAAGCCAGCTTTATCGTGAATGCTTTGGCGCCAGCAGAAGTGGCGAAAGTCGTTCTGGATGAAGATGCCAACCGGATTGAAGTTGTTGTTCCTGACGATCAATTGTCGTTGGCCATTGGGCGCAGAGGTCAGAATGTTCGCCTGGCCTCGCAATTATCAGGTTGGGATATCGATATTCTAACTGAAGATGAAGAAAGCAACCGACGTCAGGCGGAATTCACCGATCGCACACAAATATTTATGAATGCCCTTGATGTTGATGAAACGATTGCCCAGCTATTGGCAGCAGAAGGCTTCACATCCATCGAAGATGTCATGTATGTGGATGTTGCAGAGATTGCGGAAATCGAAGGTTTCGATGAGGAAATTGCAACAGAGCTTAGTCGCCGAGCACAAGAGTCTGTCGACGCATCAAATGCTGAAATGGAAGCAAAACGCGTTGAACTTGGCATCAGTGAAGACATCGTAAATCTCGGCGTCTTTACGCCAGCAATGATAGTTGCCTTAGGCGAAGCTGGTGTTAAAGAATTGGATGACCTCGCGGATTTGGCAGGAGACGAGCTGACAAACTCCGAAGATGGTATTTTGCGTAATTTTGATCTTAAGCTCGAAAATGCCAATGAAATCATCATGGCAGCGCGCGCACATTGGTTTGAAGATGAAAAACCCGACGCAGAAACTGAAGGTGAAGTTGAGGGAAGCGAGGTAGAAATTCCGGCAAGCTGAACAATCGAATGGAGAAGTGTACTTGAGTGATCCTCAACGGCGGTGTATAGCCACTGGACAAATACAGGAAAAAGAGGATTTGCTTCGGTTCGCAGTGTCGCCCGACGGCTTATTGGTATTCGATATTCAAATGAATTTGCCAGGTCGCGGTATTTGGATTAGTTGTAGCAAGCAATCTGTCGAACTGGCGTTAAAAAAGGGGCTTTTTGCAAAATCTGCGAAACAAGCCCTCTCGGTGCCAGAGAATTTGGTGGCGAAGATTGACGAGGCTCTTTCGCAACGTTGCCTGGCACTGCTAGGACTAGGACGAAAGAGTGGATTGGTTACGGTAGGGTTTGCAAAAGTCGAAAAGGCCCTAAAGTCGAAGAAAGTTTCTATCCTGATTGCAGCGTCAGACGGCGCCGATGATGGAAAGCAGAAGTTAAAAAGAATAGCCGGTACTTTGCCCTTGGTTGACACGTTTAATAACGATGAACTAAGCCAAGCGCTCGGTAAGGAAAATATTGTTCACGCGAGCGTTGGTTCGAGTGGATTGACGAAAAAAATTACGTTTGCGGTTTCCCAGCTATCCAGGTTCAGGAACCATGACGATGTAAATTAAAGAACCGAAATGTCGGAGTAAGAATGACTGAGACAAACGACAAGGATGGGCGCAAGTCGCTTAGCCTAAACAAACCGTTAGAAGCGAAAAAGACAGCTGGCGGGAATAGTCAGGTCCGTCAAAGCTTTACCCATGGTCGAAGCAAGACCGTGCAAGTAGAGGTGCGCAAAAAACGCGGTGCAGCTGGGGCCCTAGGTACTCAAAAACCGACCGCCGCGATAACAACTCCGTCGACAGCAGCACCCAAGGCAACTCTCAGCGTTGGAAAACCTGCCGCAAAAATACTATCGGCCGCGCCTTCGAAAAAAGGCAGCGATGATAAACAAGCGCCCCTGCTGACAACCGATGAAAAAGCGGCACGCGCGGCGGCATTGGCTGGCGCTCGTGAGCAAAACATTAAGGACGCGGAACAGAAAATTGTCGAAGATGCGGCACAGGCGGAAGAAGAAATACGCATAGCCGCTGAAAAAGCGCTTGAGGAGAAGGCTGCTGCTGCGGAAGCTAAAAAAATTGCAAGCCGCCGATCACCTGAAGAGCGCCGCCTTGCAGAAGAGGCCGAAGCTCTCAGGTTAACGGAAGAGGAAAATGCGGTAAAGAATGCGCAGGTTGCAGTGCATCGAGAGAAAAACAAATCCGCGCCGAAAACTGACGAGCCGGCTACCGAGGCCAGTTCGGCACCCAGGCGCACAACGAGACCATCGCAGGGAGACGATCAACCTGCCACTGATAATGCGCCATCAGGCCGCAAAAAGCAGGTAAAAACGACGCGTTCAGGTGCGACAGAAGAACGCGCAACACCTGCGCGCAAAACCGACGAACCACGCCGCCGGGCTGGAAGACTTACCATAGGTGACGCTCTCAATGATCGAGGGCCAAAGCAACGCTCACTGGCGTCCATTCGCCGTGCTCGCAAGAAACAACAGCAGCATTCCTCTGAGCCCGCTCAGAAGATTTTCCGTGAAGTGACAATCCCGGAAGTTATTTCCGTACAAGAACTTGCCAACCGGATGACCGAACGCTCTGTGGACGTGATAAAGTCTCTCATGAAGCTTGGCATTATGGCCACGGCCAGCCAGACCATTGATGCTGATACTGCTGAACTTGTGGTTGAAGAACTCGGTCATACGGCGAAACGCATCGCAGAGTCTGATGTGGAAATTGGTCTCGGTGGTGGAGACGAAGATATCACGGAGAACCTTGTTTCTCGGGCCCCTGTTGTTGCCGTTATGGGTCACGTCGACCATGGTAAAACATCGTTGTTGGATGCATTGCGCAAATCTGACGTGGTTGCCGGAGAAGCTGGCGGGATTACCCAACATATCGGGGCCTATCAGGTAACATTGGCTAATGGCAACGAAATCACGTTTCTGGATACACCAGGCCATGAAGCTTTTACAGCCATGCGGATGCGCGGTGCGCAGGTCACAGATATTGTTATTCTTGTTGTTGCTGCTGATGACAGCGTCATGCCGCAAACCATTGAAGCCATCAAACATGCGAAGGCTGCAGGAGTTCCGATCATTGTCGCTATTAATAAATGCGATAAACCTGCTGCGGATCCAGGCAAGGTACGACAAGAATTATTGCAGCATGAAATTTTCGTTGAAGATATGGGCGGTGATGTTTTGGATGTGGAAGTTTCCGCAACCAAAGGAACTGGCCTCGACAAACTTCAAGAAGCCATCATGTTGCAAGCAGAATTGCTTGAACTTAAAGCCAATCCGGATCGCTCTGCGCAAGGAACCGTTGTTGAAGCCAAAATCGAAACAGGCCGCGGCATGGTCGCCACTGTTTTGGTCAACAAAGGTACATTGCGGGTAGGCGATCATTTCGTCATGGGAACCGCCATGGGCAAGGTAAGAGCTTTGCTCGATTATCGTGGGCAACAGGTCACGGAAGCCGGGCCTTCAATCCCGGTCGAAGTTTTGGGTATCCAGGGCTCGCCTATCGCCGGTGATGACTTTGCTGTAACCGAGAGTGAGGGCAAAGCTAAGGAAATTGCTGAATATCGTCAGCGCCTCGATAAAACCAAAAAAGTAACAGCAACCGCGCGCGGTACCATCGAGCAAATGTTCAGCGCAATTAAAGAAGGAACTGTGGACGAACTGCCAGTTGTTATTAAGGCAGACGTTCAAGGATCTGCTGAAGCCATTAGCACTTCTCTCGAGAAATTGGGGACCGATGAAGTCGCCGTCAAAATCCTGTACTCTGGGGTTGGTGGTATCACGGAATCAGATATTGCACTTGCGACCGCATCCCGCGCCATCGTCATCGCGTTTAATACTCGCGCCAACAAACAGGCGAGAGATGAAGCTGCTCAAGAAGGTGTCGACATTCAGTATTACTCCGTCATCTATAACGTTATAGATGACATGAAAGCATTGCTTTCCGGTATGCTGGCGCCAACTTTGAACGAGAATTTCTTGGGATATGCGGAAATCAAAGAAGTTTTCGATATTTCGAAACTTGGCAAAATTGGTGGTTGCGTTGTCACTGAAGGAAACGTCAAGCGCGGTGCCAAAGTACGCCTGCTTCGCGATAACGTCGTTATCCATGACGGTACGCTGGCAACTCTCAAGCGGTTCAAGGATGAAGTAAAGGATGTCAGATCCGGGATGGAATGTGGCATGGCTTTTGAGAACTATCACGATTTGCAAGTTGGTGATTTCATCGAGTGCTTTGAAATTGAGGAAGTGGCTCGGCAGCTTTAAGCGAGCCTTTCCCCAACTTATAGAAATCGCGAGGACATTATGGCGACAACAAAGCGGGCTGGCAGAACAGCAAGTAAACGACAGTTACGTGTTGGCGAGGAATTGCGCCATATTATTTCTTCCATTTTGGCGAGAGATTTAATTCACGATGTCGATGTTGCTGGCTACTCGGTGACAGTAACGGAAGTGAACCCGAGCCCAGATATGAGAAATGCAACGGTCTATGTGGTATCCTTGGGCGGCGTGAATGAAGACGCATTGATCGAAGGCTTAAACCGGACGTCCGCTGTTGTCCAAGAGGAAATGGCGCGCCAATTAACCATGAAATTTACACCTCGGTTATCGTTTAAGAAAGATGAGTCTTTCGAATATGCAAGCCATATTGATGACCTGATCCGAAAGTCAAAACAGCCGGATAGTACAGACTAACCCCTCATGGCGAGAAAAAAACGCGGCATTCCAATTCATGGCTGGCTAAATATCGACAAGCCGGCTGGGATGAGCTCGGCGCAAGTTGTTGGCGCGGTTAAGCGAATAACAAATGCACAGAAAGCGGGCCACGCAGGTACGCTTGATCCCTTTGCAACGGGTATATTGCCGATCGCCCTCGGAGAAGCTACCAAAACCGTCGGCTATATTGTCAGTGACGTCAAAAATTATCAGTTTACGGCGCGGTGGGGGCAGGCGACAAATACGGACGATATCGAAGGACATGTGGGTGACCAGTCGGATATCCGACCGAGCTCACAAATAATAGAGAATACCATTCCGAACTTCCTGGGGACAATTAGTCAACGACCGCCCGCCTTTTCTGCCATTAAAATTGACGGTAAACGGGCCTATAAATTGGCGCGCGAAGGTGTCGAAGTAGAGATCCCGGAACGCGACGTTGAAATACACGCTCTAACCCTGGTTCGACTCATTGATCCAGATCACGCAGTCTTTGACGTCTGTTGCGGAAAAGGAACCTATATTCGATCGCTGGCGCGGGATTTAGCAATCAAAATGGGAACTGTCGCTCACCTGACTGAGCTTCGAAGGACACGAGTCGGACCTTTTTTGGAAAATGATGCGATTTCGCTGGATAAGTTAGAGAAGCTGTGGCAGTGTCCCGCAGAATTTGAGGCTCTGCTTCCAATTACGACCGCGCTGGACGACATCCCGGCGGTGGCCATAACGGAAACGCAAGCTATTCGCTTTCGGCACGGCAATGACGTGGCGACCCCAAATTTAGCAGACGGAATTGTCTGTGCAATGGATGGGAATAATCCGATTGGCATTGCCAAAGTCGACGAAGAAAGATTGTTCCCAATACGGGTTTTTAACATTTGAATTTAGGAGATACCGATGTCGATCACTGCAGAAAGAAAAGCAGAGCTGATCAAAGAATTTGCGACCAAAGATGGAGACACAGGTTCTCCGGAAGTCCAGATTGCTATTTTAACCGAACGGATTGTAAATCTGACGGACCATTTCAAAGAACATAAAGGTGATGTGCATTCACGTCGCGGTCTTTTGAAAATGGTGAGTGGTCGTCGGCGTTTGCTAGACTACCTCAAAAAGGTTGAAGATGAACGATACCAGACGACTATTAAACGTCTCGGTATTCGTAAATAAGTATGAGAGTTTCAGGTCTTTGCATAAGACCATCAATAATTCAAACGCCGGTGACTGTACAGGACTGTGTCCTGCTGCACATCGGCGTTTGTTGCGTTTAAGGCAGTTCGTTTTGATTGCCTGAAGAACACGAAGTGAAAATTAATTAGGTCGACGCATAGGGTGTCGGATTATGGCGGAACGGCAGGGGCTGTTGCCGCGTTGGAAGGAAAGAATATGTTTGAAGTACATCGCAAGGAAGTGATGTGGGGTGGACGTCCGCTCGTATTGGAAACCGGTAAGATTGCCCGCCAGGCTGATGGCGCCGTCATGATTACCTACGGGGGAACACAGGTTCTCTGCACGGCTGTTGCCGCAAGATCATTAAAACCGGGCATGGATTTTTTCCCGCTTACGGTTAACTATCAAGAAAAAGCTTATGCCGCAGGAAAAATCCCAGGTGGTTTTTTCAAACGCGAAGCCCGCCCAAGTGAAAAAGAAACACTGACCTCTCGTCTTATCGACCGGCCGCTTCGCCCGTCATTCGTCAGCGGTTTCAAAAACGAAACTCAGGTTGTCTGTACGGTTGTTGCCCATGATATGGAAAATGACCCGGATATCGTTGCTCTTGTTGGTGCCTCAGCGGCCCTGACAATCTCCGGCATCCCGTTCCTCGGCCCTGTTGGCGCGGCACGCGTTGCCTATGTCGATGGCGACTATGTTCTGAACCCAACATCAGAGCAGATGGAAAACACGGATCTGGATCTGGTCATCGCCGGTACATCAGAAGCCGTTCTAATGATTGAATCTGAAGCCAGCGAGTTGAGCGAAGAGCAGATGCTTGGCGCCGTGATGTATGGTCACCGCGAAATGCAGACAGTAATCGATGCAATCATTGATCTCGCAGAAGATTGTGCAAAAGAGCCATGGGACTACTCACCCCCTGAAGATGATGCGGCCCTTGTAACAAAATTAAAGTCCGCTGCTGAAGCTGGACTAAAAGAAGCCTACAAAGAGCAAGTCAAACAGGCACGGACAGACAAAGTCTCAGATGCCAAGAAAGCGGCCCTTGAAGGACTTGCAGATGACGAGATGGAAGCTGCCGGTGGTATTCTCAAGAAAATTGAGAAAAGCATCGTGCGGGGCAACATCATTTCTACCGGGACCCGCATCGACGGTCGTGACACAAAAACAGTGCGCCCGATTGTTTCTGAAGTTGGTCCTTTGCCACGCAGTCACGGTTCCGCATTATTCACACGCGGTGAAACGCAAGCCCTGGTCGTTGCCACATTGGGTACCGGTCAAGACGAGCAGATCATGGATGCATTGGCAGGTGAATATCGCGAAAACTTCATGCTTCATTACAACTTCCCTCCTTACTCAGTCGGTGAAGTCGGACGCATGGGTTTCACCGGTCGCCGGGAAGTCGGTCATGGCAAGCTTGCTTGGCGTGCAGTTCATCCTTTACTGCCGTCTAAGGATGTTTTCCCCTACACTTTACGGGTTGTGTCTGAAGTAACAGAATCAAACGGTTCGTCTTCCATGGCAACTGTCTGTGGCACATCGTTGGCATTGATGGATGCAGGTGTTCCATTGAAACGCCCTGTTGCCGGTATCGCCATGGGTCTTATTCTGGAAGAAAACGGCGAATTCGCAGTTCTTTCGGATATCCTTGGTGATGAAGATCACCTTGGTGACATGGACTTCAAGGTTGCTGGAACAAGCGAAGGCATTACGTCCTTGCAGATGGATATCAAGATTTCCGGTATTACCGAAGAAATCATGCGTATCGCTCTGGCGCAAGCAACGGAAGGTCGCAACCATATTCTTGATGAAATGGGCAAGGCCCTTGAATCAGCCCGTGATGGTGTCCGTGATGGCGCCCCTCGGATCACGCAGTTACAAATCAAGAAAGACAAAATCCGCGATATCATTGGAACCGGCGGTAAAGTTATCCGCGAGATTTGTGAAGTCACGGGTGCAAAAATCGACATTGACGATGATGGCACCGTGAAAGTGGCCGCCACGACAACTGAAAGTGCCGATGCTGCCATTAACTGGATCAAATCTATTGTTGATGATCCTGAAGTTGGCGTTATCTACACAGGTAAAGTCGTGAAAGTTGTCGACTTTGGCGCATTCGTTAATTTCTTTGGCAATCGTGATGGACTGGTTCATATTTCTGAGCTGGCACCGCAACGGGTGGCGAAAGTGACGGATATTGTCAATGAAGGCGACGAAGTCCGTGTTAAAGTGCTTGAAATTGATGGACGTGGTAAAGTCCGCCTGTCCATTAAAGCTATCGAAGCAGAAGAAACCAAAGAGACAACAGAAGACTAACCTTTCTGTTTTAATTGGCAAATTGACAGCAGGGGCGAAATAGATACAACAATTCTTTCCGCCCCTGCCTCTAGATCAAACTTGATGCCGGAGCCTGAGTGCTCTAAGTGTTAAGTGGGGAAGTATGTAGTCATAGGAATTGTCTGGTGAAAGCACTGAATTCTATTATGATTTCCGGTAAGGAAGTCCTGCCATTTATTGAAGGCGGCAAAGGCATTGCGGTGTCTTCCGGCCAAAGTTCAGGCGCTTGGGCGGCGGCGGGTGGTGTTGCCACCTTTTCCGGCGTCAATGCAGATAGTTTCGATGATGATGGCAATATGATAGAACAGGTTTATCATGGCCGGACACGCCGCGATCGCCATGAAGAACTAGTGGCCTACGGGATTAAGGGCGGTATCGCCCAGGCCCAGATCGCCCATGAACTCTCCGGCGGCGAAGGCCGTATCCATATGAATGTCCTGTGGGAAATGGGGGGCGCAGAACGCATCCTCCATGGCGTCCTTGAAAATACCAAGGGCCTGATCCACGGCATTACCTGTGGCGCCGGCATGCCCTACCGCATTGCCCAGATTGCCGCAGATTACCAAATTCACTACTACCCGATTATTTCCTCGGCGCGGGCCTTCAGGGCCCTCTGGAAACGGGCCTACCACAAATTCTCCGACTGGCTGGGCGGCGTGGTCTATGAAGATCCCTGGCTCGCCGGCGGTCACAATGGCCTGACTAATTCGGAAGATCCGCTGGTCCCCGAAGATCCTTATCCGCGGGTCGCCAGCCTGCGCACCTTGATGAATGAAATGGGCCTGAATAATGTACCGATCATCATGGCCGGTGGTGTTTGGCATTTAGAGAATTGGGAGCACTGGCTCGATAATCCGGAAATTGGCCCGATTACGTTCCAATTTGGTACGCGCCCGTTATTGACGCAGGAAAGCCCTATATCCGATGCCTGGAAAAAGAAACTGGGATCGTTAAAAAAGGGCGACGTGTTTTTGAACAAGTTCAGCCCGACTGGCTTCTGGTGTTCGGCCGTCCGCAATGACTTCCTGGAAGAGCTGAAAGGCCGCTCGGAACGTCAGGTTGCCTTTTCCAACGAACCGGTCGGCGAACATAATACCACCTTCGGCATTGGCGCCCGCAAACGGGAGGTCTACTTGACGTCAGCCGACAAGGAACATGCAGAGGGTTGGATCGCGGCTGGCTACACGGAAAGCCTGAAAACACCTGATTCAACTTTGATTTTTGTCGAACCGGACAAAATGAAGGAAATCCGCAAAGAT
The DNA here is from genome assembly GCF_036960985.1 of Sneathiella sp. NCBI lineage: Bacteria > Pseudomonadati > Pseudomonadota > Alphaproteobacteria > Sneathiellales > Sneathiellaceae > Sneathiella > Sneathiella sp. Next base: position 27,288 of record NZ_JBALWD010000038.1, read on the forward strand.
CAGATCGACTGTATGGGCTGCTTGTCGCATTGCAAGTTCTCCAACTGGGCGGAAGGCGAAAAAGGCAATACGGGCCGTAAAGCTGATCCCCGCAGTTTTTGCATTCAAAAAACTCTACAGGATGTCATTCATTCCTATTCGAACATCAATAACAACCTGATGTTTGCCGGACATGGTGCCTACCGCTTTGCAACAGACCCTTTTTACGCTGATGGTTTTGTGCCAACGGTCAAGCAACTCATTGATCGGATCGCCACCGGGAAATAACTTTCGCCCAGGTCTTTTTAATTGCAGATTTGAATTATTATAAAAAGCACTATATAATAAGGACTGTCCCGCGATCCGGGCAATGCAATTGAACAAAGTAGTAACGGTATGCACCTGAATTCTGAAGATTTACGCCATAAGATCAAAACGGCAAACCTGCGTCCGACACAGCAGCGTCTGGCGTTGGCAGACCTGTTATTTGCGCAAGGGAATCGTCATGTGACCGCCGAACGACTGCATAACGAAGCCATGAGTTCCGGTGTCACAGTCTCGTTGGCAACCATTTATAATAATCTGCATCAATTTACCGCCGCCGGTTTACTGCGGGAGGTTGTGGTTGATTCCAGCCGATCCTATTTCGATACGAATGTCGACCCGCACCACCATTTCTTTCATGAAAAAACCGGTGAATTGGAAGATATTCCGCGCAACGAATTAAGTGTCGACAATATCCCGACCTTGCCTGAAGGCACCGAGATCAGCAGCGTCGACGTCATTGTGCGCGTCACTGCTCGCCGGGACTGAAATATTCCTCTTTTCATGATCTATTTTTCTTCTTTAGAAACGTTCTAAAGTGTTGACACACTCCTGTGTGCACCATATATTCTAAAGGTAAGCTTGATCTCACGTGATCAGGCACATCCACCACTCATTCCAGGAGGACTTTATGTCTCTAGCGGGAAGCAAAACTGAACAAAATTTGAAAGATGCCTTTGCAGGGGAATCACAGGCAAACCGTCGTTACCTCTATTTCGCGCAGAAAGCCGATGTCGAAGGATATAACGATGTTGCGACTGTCTTCCGCTCAACAGCCGAAGGTGAAACAGGCCATGCACACGGTCATTTGGAGTATTTGGAAGAAACCGGTGATCCGGCAACTGGCCTGCCGATCGGTGGCACAGAGCTGAACCTAGCCGCCTCCATCGCTGGCGAAACCCATGAATATACGGATATGTATCCGGGCATGGCGAAAACAGCGCGCGAAGAAGGTCATGACGAAATTGCTGACTGGTTCGAAACATTGGCAAAAGCTGAAAAGAGTCACGCCGGCCGCTTCCAAAAAGCGCTCGACACGATCGACGACTAATGTGACTGCGCCTGCGCGTCAATAATTCAGGGTAGCGAACGGTCCGCCGTCGCTACCCTCTTTCAAAATATTCGGAGTCCATTCAGGAGATTATCATGAGCGAAGGCAGTCTTGATGCGCCAACCCGTCACATAATTGACTGGACCAATCCAGATTTCTATGACGAAAAAAAACTGGATGACGAGCTACGACGTGTCTTCGACGTTTGCCATGGATGCCGCCGCTGTTTTAATCTATGCGATTCTTTTCCCACACTTTTTGATTTAATCGACGAGTCTCCAACGGAAGAACTAGATGCTGTGGCATCAGAAGACTTCAAGCCCGTTGTTGACGGCTGTACGCTCTGTGACATGTGCTTTATGACAAAATGTCCGTATGTGCCGCCGCATAAGTTCAATCTCGACTTCCCCCATCTGATGTTGCGCTATCGCGCCGTAGAAAAACACAAAGGCCTGGATAAATTTATCCCCAAGCAATTGTCGCAAACGGACCGCAACGGCAAACTGGCAGCCCCCGTCGCGCCATTGGCCAACTGGGCGACAAAAACAACGAATACAATGACCCGCGGGATCATGGAGAAAACACTGGGCATCGACCGCAATGCGGCCTTGCCAGAATACCAATCCAAGTCCCTGATCAAGCGCGCTCTGGAAGACCCGCTGATCGTCAATACCGAGGCGCCGGGCTATGGCCGAAAAGTAGTCATCTATGCCACCTGCTTTGGTAATTATAATAATCCGAGCATTGGCGAAGCAACGCGCAAGGTCCTGGCCCGAAATGGCGTGGAGACGGAAGTTGTCTATCCCGGCTGCTGTGGCATGCCCTTGATGGAGCAAGGAGATCTTGAAGGTGTTGTCAATAACGCCAGATCCGTATCAAAGGAGCTGAACAGCTGGATCGCGAAAGGCTATGATGTCATTGCCCTTGTCTCTTCGTGCGCATTGATGTTGAAATTTGAATGGCCATTGCTCGATCCGGACAACCCAGATCTCAAAACTCTGTCGGATGCAACCTTTGATGTTTCCGAATACGTGATGAATATCGCCAAGCAAGAAGGCATGGCCGAGGGGTTAGAGCCGCTTGGAAATAATGTTGCCATGCATTTGGCTTGCCATGCCCGCGCCCAGAATATGGGCGCCAAAGGCGCCGAGATGCTGCGGCTGATCCCTAAAACTCGCGTCGCCATTGTTGAGCGCTGCTCCGGCCATGGGGGTTCCTGGGGGATCATGAAGGGCAATTACGAAACCGCCCTGAAAGTCGGCAAACCGGCGGCCAAAACAGCGCTGGCATCTAAAGCCGGATATATCGCCTCCGAATGCCCGCTGGCCGCTGAACATTTGATGCAAGGCATCGGTAAACTGGATGCCGAGGCTGTGGAATCAAAGAAGACTGCCCATCCCATCGAATTACTGGCCAAAGCCTATGGCCTGAATGAGGACTTCTGACAATGACTGCCATCGCAAACCGCCAAATTACCGATCAGGATATTCTTCCCGTCAGCGAATATGCAAAGATCCGCAAAGAGCATAAGCAAAAGCTCATCCCTATTAAGAAAAACCGCCGGATCGCCATTGGGCCCTACGCCACGTTCTATTTCGAGAGTTATGAGACCATGTGGGCCCAAATTCATGAGATGCTCTATATCGAAAAAGGCGGTACCGAACAGCTGAAAGATGAGTTGGAAGCCTATAACCCGCTTATCCCCAACGGATCAGAGCTGGTGGCAACCTTTATGATCGAAATCGATGATCCGATCCGTCGGGATTTTATGTTGCGGAAACTGGGTCATATCGAAGATAAGGTGTTTTTATCCATCGCCGGTGAAAAAACCTTTGCCGTGCCGGAACAGGAAGTCGAACGGACAACGGAAGACGGTAAAACCTCCGCCATTCATTTCCTGCATTTTCCCATGACGCCTCCTCAGCGACAGGCATTTAAAGAAACCACTGTCGATGTCCAGCTGGGCATTGAACATGAAGACTATGGTCATATTGCCCTGCTGAACGGCGATGTCCGGGCGGCCCTTGCCGAAGATCTGATCGATTAACACTCAGAACTCGTTGCCGGTATTTTCGGTCCCTATTGCCTTACTCGTCGTTCTTCATCCCTACGATGATCTTGCGCATGATATTGTTGAATTGCTCTCGTTCTTCACCTGACAAACTCGACAATGCGGCCTCGTTCGTCGCCTGTGCGGCTTCGTAAGCCCCTTTACGGATGTCCCGAGCCTTTTCCGTCAACCTGACTATTCGTGCGCGACCATCCGTCGGATGTTCTCTTCTTGTTATCAGGCCGTCCCGCTCCATTCGAGCCAGCGTATTCGCCAGCGTTGCCTGCTCGAGGTCCAGCTTCTTCACAAGCTCCTTTTGCGTTTGCCCATCATTCATCCAGAGTTCCAGAAGCGTAGCGAATTGACCCGGAACAATGCCCAGAGGTTCGATTCGATTACGCAAGCCTGCTGCAAATAGACGAGCCAAATGGTTAATCAGATAACCTGCTGAGTTCATGCGATCAAAATCCATATCAAAAATTAACATTGCATAGTCCGCTATGTATTGTTATATAGCAAGCTATGTAAATTTAGTTAGAAGGAGCTAACAACAATGAAACCCTTTGGATTAACGTGCGTCGCACTGTGCCTGTTGACGGCGCCCGCATTCGCACTTGATCGTGAATTAGAAGATCTGAACCGCACTGTCTTCCAGTCGGTGGACTTGAACAAAGATGGCCTACTTTCACTCCGGGAAGTTGATCTTTTTCGGCAGGATGTGATGATTTCTCAAGACTACGACGACGATGGAACCGTAACTGCCGAGGAATATCTGGGGTGGGATATGGGCTGGAACCATCTTGCTGAGACGCGAGGTGTTGCTGATCAATACTGGCAAGCTCGTCAACATGTTTTCGACGCATGGGACACCAACCACGACGGGGTTCTCGACACAGAAGAACAGGCCCTCTCGCAATCAAAAGATTTTTACACCGCCGCTAATCAAAGCAACACGCCTCTCAATTTCGAGGCGTTTAAATCAAATCTAAGGATCATGGCCGAAATGAACAAAGCCGTTAATACAAACACCGAAGTAACTCTCATCAATGTCTTTGAAGTTCCTGAAGGTGCGCTCGAAGAAACCATCACAATGTGGGCCAAAGGCCGTGATTTTCTTCAAACCCAGCCGGGCTATGTGTCCACGGCGCTTCACCAGTCTGTTGCACCCGATGCCAAGTTTGCATTGATCAACATCGCGATTTGGGAAAGTGTTGAAACGTTTCAGGCAGCGACTGCTGCAATGCGTGCCAGGGGCACTCTGCCACAGATCGAAGGACTTGCTTTCACACCCGGCCTCTACAAAATCATTGCAAGGGATTAGGGGGGCAAGTTCGTGAAAAGCACTGCTACCAAATATGGCACTGTCGCCGTTACTCTTCACTGGCTGAGCGCCCTTTTCATCTTCGCCTTGATGGGGTCGGGGTTCCGCGCCGGCTCACTTGTGGAGAGCACGGCCAAAGCTTCGGTTCTGTCCGCGCATGTTCCCCTAGGCATTATCATCCTGCTGCTGACGTTGGCACGCGTGGCATGGTGGCTCTTTGCGGATCGCAAACCAAACCACCCGGCGGGCGATCCGGGTTGGCAGATCATGAGCGCCAAGATCGTGCATGTCCTTTTCTATATTGTAATCTTCGGCATGGTCGCCAGTGGCATTGGTATGATGGTCCTGTCGGGTGCGGGCACCATTTTGTTCGCGGGGTCGGCGGAACCACTACCTGATTTTTGGGACTACCTCCCTCGTGTCCCTCATGGGATCGGTGCCCGTGTCATGATCCTATTGCTCGTTCTTCATATCGGCGCAGCCTTGTATCACCACTTTATCAGGAAAGATGGCCTAATCTGGCGCATCTGGTTCGGACAGAAAAACCAACAGGAGAGGCCAAAGTGAACCCTTGGATGAAAGAAGGCTGAAGAAACGGCGCAGCGCCTGAGCTAAACAGTTATCTTGAAGATCGCAAAATTGCTGGCCCTAGCGGCAGGTTTGTCGCCACAGCCGCATTTTGTCAGGGTATCAAGACGGTTGAACCTGTCGTCTTGCGATCTTCAATCGCCTTGTGTGCTTTCGCGGCTTCGTTGAGGGGGTAAGTGTAATTGACGGTGCTCTTTACGACACCCGATTTCATCATGTCGAAAAGATCGTTGGCAGCTGCCAGCAGATCACTGCGCTTCGCCATATAATAATGGATGGCTGGCCGTGTGATAAACAGTGATCCCCGTTTGCCCAGATCAGTGATGATATCAATGGGATCCGGTGCCCCCGACGCATGACCATAGGCCGCGCACATACCGAGCGGTCGCAAGCAGTCCAGCGATTTTTGCAGGGTGTCCTTACCAATGGATTCATAAACCACATGGCACCCTTTGCCGCCCGTGATCTCATGAACCCGTTTTGCAAAGTCTTCTTCCGAGTAATTGATGACATGATCGCACCCTAGATCGCGGGCGATCTTTGCTTTGGTCGGTGAACTAACGGTACCGATAACCTGGGCGCCCAGATGCTTGGCCCAGGGACAAAGTATGTGGCCCATTCCGCCAGCAGCAGCGTGAACCAAGACGATGTCATTGGGTTGAACCGGGTAGGTCCGTTTTAGCAGATATTGCGCCGTCAGACCTTTCATAAGAATACCGGCAATGGCCACGTCATCGATGCCTTCGGGAACGGCAATCAGGGTTTCAGCAGGATAAAGGCGTTCTTCGGAATAGGCGCCGACCGGCGGCAACCCATAACAAACTTTATCACCTACTTTGAAGTCGGCGACGCTGTCGCCAATGGCAGTGACGACACCGACGGCTTCGAAGCCAATCACCGTCGGAAACTCGGGAACGAAGATAGGGTGATTAATGCCGCGCCGATGATACGTATCCGCATAATTGACGCCGATCGCCGTATGGCGCAGGCGTACCTCGTCGGGGCCTGGGTCGCCAACGGTCACCTCTTCCCAGCGGAACACGTCAGGTGTACCCGTTTCATGAATGACGGCAGCTTTGGGCATGGGACACTCCTATAACTACGAATTCGAATTGAAAAGATCTAGTTTGACTATATCACACGCCCTCCCGTGTGATAACGATACCTTGGTCGAGCCATCGCATGTCGGTGCAGCAGCACATCTTTTCTTTCTGATTGCCAATTTCTCCGAATTTGACGGTTATTTTTCCCGCCAAACAGGCATCAATTACCTGTCATATTTCAGGTGTTATTCAACCTGAAAACCTATCGTTGCCATTTTAAGAAATATGTTTACTCAGTGAAATTGTCTT